>NZ_JASEYI010000003.1:0-213191 GCF_035064085.1 Enterobacter sp. R-1.6.2 | reverse complement strand
AACGACTCGGGAACGTCAATCACATAGCGCCCGATGCACTGTGGTTTGGTTTGCGCAAACAAAGTATTTATCACTGGACTGTCCTTCTGCACTGGCGTGGTTGCCGTAGCCTGGGCAATGAAAAATATACTGCCCGCCATAAGAGATAGCGCTGTAAGCTGCCGAATCGCATTCATGGGATAGGGATCTCCTGAACCATTTTCACAATGGCCCTTAGGGTAAACTGCAGGGCTGGCCTGTCTTTAATATCCTTCAGGCTGCTGACGTCATAGGCTCCCTGATGGTCAACGCCGGTTGCCAGAACACTTTTGATTTCGCTGTTGCGGCATATGGCACTCAGAGACTCCACTGGCACCGTGCCATCACCCGGCGTTTTTGACGAGGTGACCACATAAAGCTGGGAACGATTAAATGGCAGGGGGATGTCCCGATAGTTGTTGGGTAGCCTATTGTCATTTTCATGCATATTTTTCGGATAGGTAATAGAGGTTTTCCGCCACGCTAAAGTACCGTCGGAGTCGATTTTATGGCCGTAAAAAGCGTAAGTATTAGGATGATAGCCTTTACTATCCATTAGAGAAATAAACTTGCGGACAGGCTTATCAACTAAACGTACATAGTTAGTCCAGTTACTCTGACTAACTGCCTCATCCTTATCGATAATGTCGGATTCATACAGACGGTACCAGAGAGTTTTATTCAGATATATTTCACCGAAAGGATCGCGGGTCTGCGGCAGTTTTACATCACAACCGTCTTCGCCAGCCCCTTCCACGGTCAGCCAGGGAGCCCCGGCAAGGTATTTCGCCGAGGGCAAGAGCTGAAGCGGTGCGGGAGCCCTGGCCAGGACCGGCATCAGCTCTTCTGCCGTATTGCCCAGCACGGCCCCGGCCATGCCTTCCTGTTTCGCGCCAACCTTCATGCGGCGGTACGCCGCCGGTGAGCCAAGGTCTGGTATCACCCCATGCACTATCCCCAAAATTTTATCTTTTGCTCCGCTGACCTGGGACGCGTAGCGCGCCACCAGCCCGCCCATGGAATGGGTGACGATAATAACTTTTTCCTGCCCGGGAGGAAAAGGCATGCCGTGGCCGCAGTGATTTTTATAGAGCCTTATCGTCCTGTCGATAAAGGCGACCAGCCCTTCCGCCGAGGTTTTATTATCCTGCAGCCAGTTATAGCCATAAACGTGAACCGGGAATAAAAAGTTCTGAAAATGGTTCAGTTCTTCCTGGGTCAGGACAGATTCACCGGTAATTTCGGCATCTTTTCCCCCAGACAGAGATTTGCCGACTAGCTGGCTTAGTACACCATTTTTCTCAGATGCTGATTTGCCGTAGTTAACAAGATCCTGCTGCCAGTCATCCAACAGCGCACCTTGTAAAACACTCAAAAATTTACCGTAGCTGAAGGATAAAACCTCCCCCCAGCCCCGATCCCGGCGGGTTGTAAATAATTTCCCATCATCGGAAATCGGAGAATAGATGGTCTGGTTAATATCCCCACGGTTATCCACCTTTGTGGTGTCGGGATTAAGTAATTTTCTTCTACGATCTCCGTCTTTTCCCGCCCATTTAAGAAATACTCCTCCCATACTATCGCCACGCCAAATATCTTCGGTTTGAGAGGCTTTGTTTGACATCAAGTTAGTCCCCATCACCCCAGGCAGGAAGATAACGGGGATCGCTTTGGCAGGCGGCTGAAGCAAAACGGCTTTAGCATTCTCTGATTTTTTTTGATTCTGTATGCTGGGCCAGTAGACCTTTCCACTGTCATCCCATTCTGGTTTTATACAGGTCATAGAGGGGCTGCTGTTATTACCTGTGGTATTTTCATTCGCCATAAATTCCGTCCTTTTTCCGTTCAGGAAAATACTTTTCAGAAAGACATTCGGGGCAATCAACCTTGTGCTTTCCCCGAAGATATGTTCCGAAATAACAGAGCGCCTTATGTTTTATCCAGCAAAGAGGCGTTGAGAGAATCGACATTTACATTATTCTGCACCGCTGTGGTCCCTGAAGCGGAGGTCGCTAAACTTTGCTGCGTGCCATCCCCGCCTGTTAAACCCAGCGTCAGACCAGCCACCGGCGAGTCATCCGATAACCGCCTGACTTCAGGCGTTATGGCAAATTCGGCGTTTTCCCAGGTCTGCATTGCCTGACCAAGACTCTGTCCAGCAAACTTCTGCCACACCGCCCCGCGCTCGATGATTTTGTCCGGCGCCGCACACTCCACCGTTCCGTCCGCTATCCGGATATAACCACCTCCGCTCGTCAGCACTATCTCCTTCTTCGCGCTGATGATGACCTTCCCCTCACTGCTGCTGATGCGGATATCCTTCAGCGCATCCAGCGTCATCTCATCCCCCTGCGCCTGGATCTCCACCTTCCCTTTGCCGGCAAACATTTTGATGCCCAGCTTTTGCGCATACAGACTTACCCGCTCCCCGGCCGCCACCGTGAATCTTTTCAGTGCGCTGAAGTCTGTGTGCCCGCCGCTGGTGCTGATGATGTTGTCTCCCGCCGACTGCTGCAGGCTTTTCCCCGTCACCTGCGCTATCCCTTCCGGCGCCGAGACCAGCAGCGCCGCTTTCTTTAAATCCGTCAGCGCGTCTGACAGCAGCGCCTTCTGCATCTGCACATCTGCCAGTTCAGCCCTCGCCGCCTCTGCCGCGCTGCGTAACGATTCAGCCAGGGAACGCGCCTGCTCCAGCTGGCTCATCGCTGCCTGCATCTCCAGCACCTGCCCCTGCGCCCTGGTCTGGCCGTCAGCGCTGATAAACAGCCCTTTCTGCGCACGGATGGCACCCCAGCTGTCCGTCCTGAGCTCAAACCCCTCCCCGCGCTGCTGTTTCTCGCTGTCGACCAGATGCCCGAGATTCAGCTGGCTCTTGCCGCCGTACTCGGTGCTGACCTTGATATGCTCTTTTCCGCGCTCGTCATCGAGGCGGATTTTGTTGTTTGCCGGGGTCCGCAGGACGTTACGCTTGTAGTTCTGGATGGTGACGTGGTCGCCGTGGGCCGAGTCGTGCAGCACGCCGGAGATGTACGGTCTGTCCGTGTTGCCGTCCTCAAAGCCAATCGCCACTTCGGTGCCCGCCAGCAGAGGCAGGTGCAGGCCGTAGGTGTCGCCGGCATACGGGCGGGACTGGCGCACCCACAGGCTCTCGAACCCGGTCTCCCAGCTATCCCTGTCAAACAGCATGTTGACGCGGTAGCGGCCGTCTTTATCGATATGGCCGTAGGTGTCATTTTCAGTGGTACTGGTGACGCGGGCCGGCAGCGTCCCGGCCATCACCGGGCGTGAGCCGGGCTCAGGACGGAAGCTGAAATCCGGGCTGTCCGGAATGCCGTCAAAACGAAGGCTAAAGTCTTCATCCCTCCGCGCATGGGTCTGCATCGCCGTGATGACCACGCCCTGAGCAAACACGTCAGCCACTTCATACCCGCCGGTGACTTTCAGCAGCATCCCCGGAGAGAGCGCCGGACTGCTGGTGATGGCCCGGGTCTGCGTCTGGCCATTCAGGTAACGCTCATGCCGGATGCGGGCATAAAATGCCCCGGACTCGGGCGCCGGATTGCGGTCATACGCGCTGCCCGGCGTCAGATAATTGTCGGCATAGTGGTACGCTTCCCCGTACGTGGTCGCGTCCCCCCGGGTGACGTCAACCAGAGTATTCATGTTCTCCGTGGCCTGACGGTAGTTGTAGTCGCGGGTGCTGACCTGCTTCTGCACCACGCTGTGATGGCTTTCCATCCCCCACACCGAGTCCACACCCTGTGAATGCTGGCCGGACGGCGGCACCGACGGCAGCGTCAGGCCTTTCTCGTAACCCTGCTGGCTGTCGTAAAACTCCACCACATCAATATTCAGGCGCGTGTCGGTGGTGAAGCGAAACCAGATGCCCACTTCGCCCAGCAGGCGGGTGATGAAGTGCAGATCGTCCTCGCCGTACTGCATCACCTGCTCACGGCGCGGATACTCTTTTGTGAGCGAGAACAGAAAATCCTGACCGCGCATGCCGTGACGCTCGCGCAGGATTTTCTCCACAATTTGCGGGACCGACATGTCCTGGTAAATCGCGTTCTGGTGCGAACGGTCAAGCAGTGCCAGACGGGGCCGGAGCGTCAGGGCGTAATGCGTTTCATCTTTTGAGGTACCGAGACGTTCAAAACCGGTCACCACCCCCTGAATCACCCGCAGCGGCTGCTGGATTTTGATGCCGTAACCCTGGTCAACCGGGGCCTGCAGCGTCAGCGAGCCGGGCTTCATCAGCATCATCTCTTTGCTGATGCCGTGGTCGCGGCTGGTGAACTCAACACGGTAGCTGAACGGTCGGCTCAGGGCTTCGTCGCCAACAAAAGCCAGCACGTCGGGTTCGGCTTCACAGCCTTTCACCACGAGCAGGTGGTGGTTGTGGCTGTATCTGATCGGAGGATTAGTGCTCATACGTTACCCCCTGACTCCATTCAAATTCCAGGCCGATCCCTTCTTCATCATCCCAGCCAAGGCGTAACGACGCTGGTTTCTGTTTTGCGGCCATGTGGGTGAGCAATTGCTGACTCAGCACCGGCAGAATTTGTTGATTCAGCAGACTGTCAACGTTACGCGCCCCCGTAATGGGCGATACGCGACAGCAGGAAGATGTACGGAAGACGGGCGTTGATGCGGCTGTTAGCCGTCGCATCAGCGGTGTCGTACAGCGCCGGTTTCTGAGTTGAGTTGGCTGAGAAGAAGCACGCGTAGTCGCGGTTTTTGTAGTAGGACAAAGGAATGAAGCCCAGATTCGCGAATTCGAATTCGCGGGTTTCGGGAATCATCACTTCGCTCGGGATTTTTACCTGATTGCCGGTACCGAGATCGTACAGATGGATAGGCAGGTCCTGAACCGCACCACCAGCCTGCGGGCCACGGATTTGTACACACCAGCCATTATTGATAAAGCTGCGCACCATGTTGGACGCGAAGGCAAACGATGCATTGGTCCACAGGTATTTGTCGTGATCGGGACCTTTGACTTCTTCGACATAGTTGAAGCTGCGAACCGGAACGGTGTCCGGGCCATACGGCAAACGTCCCAATACGCGCGGCATGACCAGGCCGATGTAGCGAGCGTCATCAGTATCGCGGAACGATTTCCACTTGATGTACTCTGCGCGATCAAAATAATTACCAATATCTTTAATCGCCGCGACGTCTTCCATGGACTCTTTAAGGAAGAATTTCGGGCCTGCTGAGCCGATAAACGGCATATGTGCAGCAGCGGATACCTTGGAGATGTTGCGAAGCAGAGCGACATCCTGCGCTGAAGCATCAAACTCGTAAGCGGAAATCAGTGCCGCAATCGGCTCGCCGCCTGGAGTATCATATTCATCAATGTAGGTGTGTTTATACAGACCACTCTGGATGATTTCCGGGGTATCTTCAAAGTCCTGCCGCAGGTCTTCTTTGGACATACTCAGAAGCTCAATTTTCACGTTCTGGCGAAAATCTGTTTTATCAATCAGTGATTTCACCCCACGCCACAGGCTTTCGACCGCCTGAAACTCGTCATGGTGCATAACCGCGTCCAGCTGGCGGCTGATCTGGTAATCGAGCTCAGCGATGTGATGATCGATAAGGCTTTTATCCAGTTTTTCGACCTTCGCGCCTGCTTTGGTCAGACATTCCAGAAAGACCTGCATACCTGCAGTCAGACGCTCATCAGCAGTTGCATCTGACATCGCCTGCGCATCTTGCCAGAGGTCTAACGCGCTCAACTCAGAGACAGGATTCAGATTGATTTTCTCAAACAGGGAGGCGTAAACCCCACCCGCAGCAGGACGTTCCAGCACCACGCTTTCACTACCGGCAATATTATTTTGTACAGACATGAGCATTCCTTGTTTAATCCGTTAAAACAGCGTGATGGTTACGATTTTCTTGATGCCAGTGCGGATAGTTCATTTCTCAGTTCAGCACTAAGGGACTGGTCCAGAAGGATTTTTTCCAGCTCTTTTCGGAAAGTCTGGTTATCCAGCAAATTGGCCTTCAGATCGCGAAGCAAGTTGCGCATCGCCAGCATCGCCTTCAGCTGCGGTATCTGAGCAGCCACCTGCTCTGGCGTGAAATCTTTCATGCTCTGGAAAGTCAGCTGAACATTTTCCTCACCACCATCATCAGAGAGCGTATTTTTAACGGTTAGATTAAGTTTTGGGGAGTATTCAGAAAGAACACTGTCGAAATTATTTTTCGTGATGTTAACTTTCTCACGCTCAGATATTTGAGCAGACTCTTGCCCATTACTGAAATCACCCGCAACCAGTAATTTCAGCGGTAATTCCATTTTCTTGCTTGCCCCGCCTGTATGCAGGTCAAGCTTCAGGTTAATACGTGCCTTAGGCACCTCATTCTGAAAACTGTCAGCCATCTCATCATCCCTCTTTGTTTTTGCTACGCCAACTTCACGGTATCGTTCTTGATGCGCAATATTAGAATAATGATCGATGCAAAATCAAATACACAGATCATTTATCCGCAATGAGAAATTTCTTAAGAATTTTCCACTAAGATATTATTACGGATTATCCGTTCAGCTCAGGGAAAGACACTGCTTTTTTCACACAAAGCGAATATTTGCACCGTAAAAAGGATCGCAGCCAGAGAGATGCTAATAAAACCATCTTGTTTTGATTTGCATCACAACATGATATTAAAAAAAGATGAAGGAACGGCAACAGGTTATTGCACGCAGATAAATGACAGAGGTTAATGAATGAAGAAGAGTGACGAATTGATTGATAACATGAATAACAAATAAGAATTTTCACAAAGAAAATTCTTATTTATTATTCGAAGGAAAATAAAATGTAGATGCGGGTCCGAAAATAAACACTGCTGCTCTTTTGTCGGCCCACTCCTCTTTGCGCAAAGACTTCAGTTCTCCTCTCAGGCATGAGAACTGCTCTCCCTTCTGGAGTTTATACAGTGTAAAATCAAACACCTCCCGGATCGCCGCTTCTTTAATCAAAAACGAGTAATAGCACATATCGTATAACGGTGCTACATTACGCCGCCCGCCCAAATCAGCAGTGGCCAGGCAACGCCGCCGTAAAGTTCGGTAAAGCCTGCAACCATCACCTTGAAGAACGGTCTTATCGGCACGTCGTATCGCAAACTCTGCGCTACCTTTACAGGCTTCACATAGGTTCTACTATTTTGTCTCAATCCAAATTTCAACGTGCGTTTTTACACCCGCGTTACTGGTTTACATGGTTTGGCCTTGGCGTACTCTGGTTGCTGGTTCAACTTCCGTACCCTGTCCTGCGCTTGCTGGGGTCAAAACTGGGCAGCGCTTCCCGCGTTTTCCTGAAACGTCGCGAATCCATCGCGCGTAAAAATATTGAGCTTTGTTTTCCGCAGTACAATGCAGAGGAGCGTGAGAAACTCATCGCTGAAAACTTCAAGTCTATCGGCATGGCGCTGCTTGAAACCGGCATGGCATGGTTTTGGCCAGATGAACGTGTCCGCAAATGGTTTGACGTGGAAGGCCTGGATAACCTTAAACGCGCGCAGATGCAAAAACGCGGCGTGATGGTCGTCGGCGTTCACTTTATGTCGCTGGAGCTGGGCGGCCGCGTGATGGGGCTTTGCCAGCCAATGATGGCAACCTACAGACCGCACAACAGTGCGCTTATGGAATGGGTGCAGACGCGAGGCCGTATGCGTTCCAATAAGGCGATGATCAGCCGTAATAACCTGCGCGGTATGGTCGGTGCTCTCAAGAAAGGAGAAGCCGTCTGGTTTGCACCCGATCAGGATTATGGACGTAAAGGCAGCAGCTTTGCGCCTTTCTTTGCGGTGAAAGACGTTGCGACGACTAACGGTACGTTTGTCATTTCGCGTCTGTCTGGTGCCTCTATGCTGACCGTGACGATGGTGAGAAAAGCAGATAAGTCAGGCTACCGCCTGCACATCTCCCCTGAAATGGCTAACTATCCGGAAAACGAGTGCGAAGCGGCAGCGTTTATCAATAAAGTCATCGAAACTGAAATCATGCGCGCGCCAGAGCAATATCTGTGGATGCATCGTCGTTTCAAAACCCGCCCTCTTGGCGAAGCCTCGCTCTATATTTAGCCCTTCATGAAGGTTAGTTTCGCTAAGAAACTAACCTTTTCAATCACCTGTCTTCCCGCTGAGTAACTGTCTTTCAATGCGTCGCCCAAAGTGAATTTATTGCGAAGTGAAATCAAACTGTCGCCGTTCCACGACACTCGTAAGTGACGGAAATTATTTAAAAAAATCCCTCTTGTCACCCCTCATTTTTAAGCGTACATTAGCGCCGTCTGGCAACAGGAAAGCACAGAATTCTGAGCTGGAGTTAACGGCATAACGGGAAAATTCTCATTTCCGTTTTGACCGGATTTCAGTTCTCTATAATCAGGTGGACTCTGTTTTTAAATGCGTACCACAAGATACGCGGAGCGATGAAACGTGAAATATTTCTTTATGGGCATTTCGGTGATTGTTTTAGTCTGGGCCGGAACCTTTGCCCTGATGATCTAGTGAAGAACATGCAGTCAAAAAAACAGGAGCCAACGGCTCCTGTTTTTTTATGTCATGACGACGCGGGATGTTCAGCGACGCTCTTTGAGGTCAGAAGACCGTCGGCCCGGAACATACTCTTGATGCCCCTCACCGCCTGACGAATACGGTCGCTGTTTTCAATCAGGGCAAATCGCACATGGGTGTCGCCATAATCACCGAATCCAATGCCAGGCGAGACACACACCTTTGCATCCTGAAGCAGCTTTTTAGCAAACTCCAGCGATCCCATCGCCGCATAGGGCTCCGGAATTTTTGCCCAGACGTACATAGACGCCTTCGGCATTTCCACCATCCAGCCCGCTTCATGCAACCCTTTTACCAGCACGTCGCGGCGGCGCTTATACTGGGCGGCAATCTCGTGGACGCACTGCTGGTCGCCTTCCAGGGCAGCGATAGCGGCGACCTGCAGCGGCGTGAAGGTACCGTAGTCGTGGTAACTCTTAATGCGCGCCAAGGCACTCACCAGCGTTTTGTTACCCACCATAAAGCCAATACGCCAGCCCGCCATGTTGTAGCTTTTCGACAGGGTGAAGAACTCTACCGCCACATCACGCGCGCCCGGGACCTTCATAATCGACGGAGCTTTCCAGCCGTCATAGACGATATCTGCATAGGCTAAATCGTGAACCACCAGCACGTCATAACGCTTGGCCAGCGCAACCACTTTCTCGAAGAAATCAAGCTCCACGCACTGCGCCGTTGGGTTCGACGGGAAACCGAGGATCATCATCTTGGGTTTCGGATAGCTTTCGCGAATCGCACGTTCCAGTTCGTTAAAGAAATCGACACCTTCCACCAGCGGCACAGAACGGACCTGCGCCCCGGCAATCACCGCGCCGTAGATATGAATCGGGTAGCTTGGATTAGGGACCAGCACCGTGTCGCCATGATCCAGCGTGGCCAGCATCAGGTGTGCCAGCCCCTCTTTCGAGCCGATGGTGACAATCGCTTCACTTTCCGGATCGATATCAACCTGATAGCGATCCTGATACCAGCGCGAGATCGCGCGACGTAACCTGGGAATACCGCGAGAGGTCGAGTAGCCGTGCGTATCCGGGCGCTGGGCAACCGTGCAGAGCTTTTCAACGATATGCGGTGGCGTTGGGCCGTCAGGGTTACCCATGCTGAAATCGATAATATCTTCGCCGCGCCGACGCGCAGCCATTTTCAGTTCAGCAGTGATATTGAAAACATAAGGGGGGAGACGATCGATACGCGTAAAACGGCGTTCAGGACTGAATTCAGCCATAGATTCCTCAGATTAACGTTAGCGCCCGGACCGTCCGAGCGACGCTGCCACCGATGTGGCATGACTAGAAAATAACCTGAAAAAAATCATGCTGTCGAGAGGGAAATAAAAAAAAAGCGATCGACTAAAAACCGGAACTCGGCTGCGCCTAAAAGCGGAAGCCCCTGTTTCGGGATAGGCTGTCTGATAGCTGTTATTTAACAGGATGATATCAAACCAGTTACCTGACGATGCGCCGGTAAGAAAAAAACAGGACGCCTCGGTCATCGCCAGATAATCCCCTTTCAAAATTATGGTTTTTCCTCATTTGATAAACCTGACGGATAGCTGGTCAATACGCGCCAGGTTTTTTATCATGGTTCTTTCCCGTTTTCCCAGGTCTACTCGTGCACGAAATATTCACTATGCTGCTGGCGGTTTTTGACCGTGCGGCATTAATGCTGATTTGCCTGTTCTTCCTCATTCGCATTCGCCTGTTTCGCGAGCTGCTGCACAAATCAGCCCACTCGCCAAAAGAGCTGCTGGCCGTTACCGCCATCTTTTCGCTGTTCGCCCTGTTCAGCACCTGGTCCGGCGTGCCGGTAGAGGGTTCGCTGGTTAACGTGCGCATTATCGCCGTCATGTCCGGCGGGATTTTGTTTGGTCCGTGGGTGGGCGTTATCACCGGCCTGATTGCCGGGACGCACCGCTACCTGATTGATATCGGCGGCGTAACGGCGGTGCCGTGCTTTATCACCAGCATTATCGCCGGGGTGCTTTCCGGCTGGATCAGCCGAAAAATCCCGAAAAAACAGCGCTGGCGCGCCGGGATCGTCGCAGGCATGGTGTGCGAAACGCTGACCATGATCCTGGTCGTCGTCTGGGCTCCCACCACCGAGTTGGGGCTGGATATCGTCTCGAAAATCGGTATTCCGATGATCCTGGGCAGCGTGTGCATCGGTTTTATCGTGCTGCTGGTGCAAAGCGTTGAAGGGGAAAAAGAGGCCAGCGCCGCCCGTCAGGCCAAGCTGGCGCTGGATATCGCCAACAAAACGCTGCCTCTCTTCCGCCACGTTAACGCGGAATCGTTGCGTCAGGTCTGCGAGATCATTCGCCATGACATCCACGCTGACGCCGTCGCCATCACCAATATTGACCACGTGCTGGCCTACGTTGGCGTCGGGGAGCACAACTATCGCGACAACGATGACACCATAAGCCCGACCACCAGACAGGCGATTAACTACGGTAAAATCATTATTAAAAACAATGATGAAGCCCACCGAACGCCGGAAATTCACTCGATGCTGGTCATCCCGCTGTGGGAGAAAGGCGTCGTGACGGGCACGCTGAAAATTTATTACTGCCACGCGCATCAGATCACCTCGACGCTGCAGGAGATGGCCATCGGCCTGTCGCAGATAATCTCCACCCAGCTTGAGGTTTCGCGCGCGGAACAGCTGCGCGAGATGGCAAATAAGGCAGAACTGCGCGCGCTGCAGAGTAAAATCAATCCCCATTTCCTGTTTAACGCGCTGAACGCTATCTCCTCGTCCATTCGCCTTAATCCGGACACCGCGCGCCAGCTGATTTTTAACCTGTCGCGCTATCTGCGCTACAACATCGAGCTGAAAGATGACGAGCATATCGACATCAAAAAAGAGCTGTATCAGATCAAGGACTACATCGCTATTGAGCAGGCCCGCTTTGGCGACAAGCTCACGGTCATTTACGATATTGATGAAGAGGTCAACTGCGTGATCCCGAGCCTGCTTATTCAGCCGCTGGTCGAAAACGCGATTGTTCACGGTATTCAGCCCTGTAAAGGCAAAGGCGTCGTCACCATTAGCGTCACCGAAAGCGGCAACCGGGTGCGGATTGCCGTGCGCGATACCGGCCACGGGATTGATCCAAAAGTCATTGAGCGCGTGGAGTCTAACGAGATGCCGGGGAATAAAATCGGTCTGCTGAACGTGCACCACCGGGTCAAGCTGCTTTACGGCGACGGTCTGCATATTCAACGTCTTGAGCCGGGCACCGAAATTGCTTTTTACGTCCCGAATGAGCGCTCGCGCGCGCATACGACGACATCACTGTTGCCCCAGGTGGAGTAACCCATGAAAGTTATCATCGTAGAGGATGAATTCCTGGCTCAGCAGGAGCTCACCTGGCTTATCAAAACCCACAGCCAGATGGAGATTGTGGGCACGTTTGATGATGGACTGGACGTGCTGAAATTTTTGCAGCATAACCGGGTCGACGCCATTTTCCTGGATATCAATATCCCGTCGCTGGATGGCGTATTGCTGGCGCAAAACATCAATCAGTTTGCCCATAAGCCGTTTATCGTTTTCGTTACCGCCTGGAAAGAGCACGCGGTAGAGGCCTTCGAGCTGGAGGCGTTTGACTATATTCTTAAGCCTTATCAGGAGTCGCGGATTGTCAGCATGCTGCAAAAGCTGGAGGCCGCCTGGCAGCAGCAGACCGCTCCCGCTAGCGCCACCCCAACGGTACGCGAAAACGACACCATTAATCTGGTCAAAGACGAGCGCATCATCGTGACGCCGGTTAACGATATCTATTACGCCGAAGCGCACGAAAAGATGACGTTTGTCTATACGCGGCGGGAATCGTACGTGATGGCGATGAACATTACCGAATTCTGCAGCAAGCTCCCTGCTGCCCACTTTTTCCGCTGCCACCGGTCGTTTTGCGTGAATTTAAATAAGATCCGCGAGATCGAACCGTGGTTTAACAACACCTACATTTTGCGTCTGAAGGATCTGGATTTTCAGGTGCCGGTAAGCCGCAGCAAGGTGAAAGAGTTTCGTCAGCTGATGCACCTGTAAAGAAAAGGCCCTCTCCTGCGGGAGAGGGCTCTGCATCAGAGGATTTGACCGAGAACCTGACGCAGATGGGCCCCGGAACCCAGCAGCCCCGGGTTGTCATGCACGATCAGATAAACCGGAATGTCCTGCACGTAGCTTCTGAAACGCCCTTTATCTTCAAACCCGCCGCGGAAGCCCGAGGCTTTAAAGAAGTCGAGGAAGCGCGGTACGATCCCGCCCGCGATATAGACTCCACCGAAGGTGCCCAGCGTCAGCGCCAGGTTGCCGCCGAAACGTCCCATGATCACGCAGAACAGCGACAGGGCACGACGACAGTCAATGCAGCTGTCCGCCAGCGCGCGTTCGGTGACGTCTTTCGGCTGCAGGTTTTCCGGCAGACGGCCGTCTGATTTCACAATCGCCCGATACAGGTTCACCAGCCCCGGACCTGAAAGGACGCGCTCGGCGGAGACATGGCCGATCTCAGCGCGTAACTCTTCGAGGATAATCCCCTCTTCTTCGCTGTTTGGCGCAAAGTCTACGTGGCCGCCTTCACCCGGCAGGCTCACCCAGCGCTGAGCAACATGCACCAGATGCGACACGCCGAGGCCTGTACCGGCCCCGTAAACCGCAATCGGCTTGCCTTCGACCGGTTCAGCGCCGCCAAACTGGATCAGATGCTCTGGCTTCAGCATTGGGATCGCCATGGACACCGCGGTAAAGTCATTGATGATTTCAAGATGCGAAAAACCGAGGTTTTTTTTCATCTCGGCGATGGAGAATGCCCAGGTATGGTTGGTCATTGCGACCCAGTCGCCGGTTATCGGGCAGGCAATCGCGATGCAGCCGTCTTCAACGCTCACCTGATGCTCTTCCAGATAGACGCGGACAACGGCCTCAAGGCTTGGATAATCCAGCCCGGAATAGGTTTTCGCCCGGGAAATCTCACCGCTACTAACATCGCACAATGCGAGGCGCGCGTTCGTGCCGCCCACATCACCTACCAAAGCATACTTTGTCATTCTTCTACTGCTCCGCTAAAGTCAGAATAAATCTTTGGGACACTGTAAATTCAAGGCGTGATAACAACAACGGCCATAAGGTGAATGCCCATGGATTATCGATCTTCGTCACAGAATAACTTTACCGTTTCAGCACCTTTTGCACTATTGCCATAAAGCTTAATGTGCAAAGTAACGTAATACCGTTTTGTACAAGGAAATCATCATGCTCCACCCGCGAGCCAGAACCATGCTGTTGCTGGCAATTCCGGCGCTAATTATTGGCGTGGCCTCAAGTCTGGTGCTCATTGTCGTGATGAAAGTCGCGTCGGTGCTGCAAGCCATGTTATGGACAGCGCTTCCGACAAAACTGGGGGTCAATGCTGATTCCCCTGCCTGGATCGTTGTGATGCTGACGTTGACCGGTATTGCGGTAGGCCTGGTGATCCGTTTCAGTCCCGGCCATGCCGGCCCCGATCCGGCGCAGGAACCGCTGATTGGCGCCCCGGTTCCCCCTTCGGCACTGCCCGGACTGCTCATTGCGTTGATTATCGGTCTGGCCGGCGGCGTCAGCCTGGGGCCGGAGCATCCGATTATGGCGGTGAATATTGGCCTGGCGGTTTTCCTCGGTTCACGCATTTTGCCCCGCGTCGGCGCGCTGGACTGGACCATCCTCGCCTCCGCAGGCACCATCGGGGCACTTTTCGGCACGCCCGTCGCTGCCGCACTGATCTTTTCTCAGACGCTCAGCAGCAATAACGACGTCCCGCTGTGGGATAAGCTGTTTGCTCCGCTGATGGCAGCAGCCGCTGGCGCGCTGACGACCAGCCTGTTTTTCCATCCCCACTTCTCACTCTCTCTCCCCCACTACGGCCAGATGCAGATAGCCGATATTTTCAGCGGCGCCATCGTCGTCGCGATCGCCATCGCGCTGGGAATGGTGGCGGTATGGTGTCTTCCTCGCCTGCACCGGCTGATGCATAAACTCAAACACCCGGTGTTAGTTCTGGGGGCTGGTGGTTTGATCCTCGGTATTTTAGGGGCAATCGGCGGGACGGTGACGTTGTTCAAAGGTCTGGATGAGATGCAGCAGCTGGCCTTCAGCCAGGTGTTTAGCGTCTCCGACTATCTGCTGTTTGCCGTGATTAAGCTGGCCGCGCTGGTGGTGGCTGCAGCCTGCGGTTTTCGCGGTGGACGCATCTTCCCGGTGGTCTTTGTCGGCGTAGCGCTGGGGCTGATGTTGCACGAACACGTCGATGCGGTGCCTGCGGCCATTACCGTCTCCTGCTCTATTCTGGGGCTGGTTCTGGTGGTCACGCGTGACGCCTGGCTCAGCCTGTTTATGGCGGCGGTAGTGGTACCCGATTCGACGCTTTTCCCCCTGCTCTGTATCGTGATGTTGCCCGCCTGGCTCCTGCTGGCGGGCAAACCGATGATGATGGCCTGGCGAAACGACAAGTAATCAAGCGCTATTGCGCGCTTCCAGCGCTTTAGTAATCGCCCCCAGCAGCGGCGGGATATCGGCTTTCGGCAGCATCACCTCAATTAGCGAGAGCCGCTCGTAGTGCGCCACTTTCTCAAGGACATCCGCCAGCTGCTCCACTTCACTGACCCGCCAGCACTGGGCCTGAGGATCAAGGCTCAGGGCCTGCGGGATTTGCGTCCAGTTCCATAGCGCAATGTCGTTATATCGCTGTTCCGGCCCGTGGATCGCTCTTTCCACCGTGTACCCTTCGT
This sequence comes from Enterobacter sp. R-1.6.2, assembly GCF_035064085.1. NCBI lineage: Bacteria > Pseudomonadati > Pseudomonadota > Gammaproteobacteria > Enterobacterales > Enterobacteriaceae > Enterobacter > Enterobacter sp. R-1.6.2. The sequence goes on along the minus strand of NZ_JASEYI010000003.1, from coordinate 197,811 downwards.
TGTTAAGGACCAGAATAATCGGGTGTTGTTTATCCCGCAGCATCGAGCCAAGCTCCTGGATGGTGAGCTGCGCCGCGCCATCCCCCGTCAGCACAATCACGCGCCGGTTTGGGCAGGCGGTTTGCGCGCCAAACGCTGCGGCCAGGGTGTAGCCGATCGATCCCCACAGCGGCTGGACGATAAAATTCACATCAGCCGGCAGACGAAGGTCGATCGCGCCGAAGGCCGAGGTGCCTTGATCCGCAAGGATGATGTCTCCAGGGCGGATAAACGTCTGCAACGTTTTCCAGAAATTGTCCTGCGTCAGCGAGCCATCCGGCTGCGGATATTCCATCGCGCTTTGAGACGACGGTACCGGCGCATCGTGCACGTGCTGTTTACACAGCTCTACCAGCGTTTCGATTGCCTGAAGCATGGGGATGCCGGTAAACCAGACGTCACCGACGCGTGACGCATGAGGCTGAACTTCAATTGTTTGTGACGGGGTTAGCTGATGCGTGAAGCCGGCGGTCAGGGTATCGGTAAATCGCGTCCCGATGCACAGCACCGTGTCTGCCCCTTCAATCGCCTCTTTTACCGCTCCGGCGCTCGCCGAACCGCTGTAGGTGCCGTAAAAACCGGCGTGACGCTCGTCAAATATGCCTTTACCCATCAGCATGGTGGCGTGTGCCATCGGCACGTCCTTGACCCATTTCTGTAGGGCATGCTTAAGCCCGTGGCGCAGGACAAGGAAATCGGCCAGCAGCGCAGTACGCTTGCTCATGGCCAGCCTGTTCTCAGCGGCATCCCGGAACGCTTTCAGGCAGGCGCTATCGGCATGCGCGTGTTTGAAAGTGAGAGCGTTTACAGGAGGCGTGGCGGCTTTTTTTGCCACATCCGCAGGCAGCATCAAATAGCCGGGACGACGCTCCCGGAGCATGGTAGTTAATACCCGGTCAATCTCGTAACAGGCGTTTTGTTCGGTCAGGATCGCCTGAGCAACGGTGATCGGTTCGCTCATATGGTAAAAATGACGAAACTCACCGTCGCCCAGCGTATGGTGCAGCAGCTCTCCTCTTTGCTGTGACGCCGTACCCGGCGCGCCCACAATATGCAGTACCGGAACGTGCTCAGCGTAACTGCCCGCAATGCCGTTCATGGCGCTTAATTCTCCTACACCAAATGTCGTCAGCAGCGCGGCAAAGCCCTTACATCGGGCGTATCCGTCCGCGGCATAGGAGGCGTTTAACTCGTTGGCACAGCCCACCCAACAGATATCCGGGCTGTCTATCACATGGTCGAGAAACTGCAGGTTATAGTCGCCCGGCACGCCAAACAGATGATCGGCTCCACAATCCGTAAGACGGTCCAGCAGGTAATCGGCGACGCAGTATGGGGTACGCATGAACAGGTATCCTTCTAATGTTGACCTCACCTTGAGTATTAAATAAGCGTGATGACTGTCCAGAATTGGCGATAAGAAGATCATGGAAAGAATGCTTTACAAAAAAGGCTGCGCTATGCTGCTTTTTTTCGCGTTAATGTAAACGCATACACTGTTTTTTTCTTCAGCGCCAGAGGTGATGAGAATGGGTTATCAGCCGGACAAAAATCGTTATCGGACAATGGAATATCGTCGCTGCGGGCAAAGCGGACTCAGGTTGCCCGCCATCTCGCTTGGGCTGTGGCATAACTTTGGCGACACCACGCTTATCGAAAACAGCCGTCAACTTTTACAGTGCGCGTTCGATCTGGGCATTACGCATTTCGACCTTGCCAACAACTATGGCCCGCCGCCGGGATCGGCCGAACGTAATTTCGGCCGTATTTTGCAGGAGGATTTCCTGCCCTGGCGCGACGAGCTGATCGTCTCTACCAAAGCAGGTTATACCATGTGGGATGGCCCTTACGGCGACTGGGGGTCACGCAAATATCTGCTGGCAAGCCTCGATCAAAGCCTGAAGCGCATGGGGCTGGAGTATGTGGATATCTTCTATCATCACCGTCCTGACCCACAAACGCCGCTGCTGGAAACCATGAAAGCGCTTGACCATGCGGTGCGCCAGGGAAAAGCCCTGTATGTCGGGTTATCCAACTACCCTGCGGAGCTGGCCCGCAAGGCGATTGATATCCTTGACGATCTCGGTACGCCCTGCCTGATCCACCAGCCGAAATACTCCCTTTTTGAACGTGCGCCGGAAGAGGGACTGCTAAACGTGCTGCAGGAAAAAGGGGTCGGCTGCATTCCCTTCTCACCGCTGGCCGGTGGACAACTGACCAACCGCTATCTCAACGGCATTCCGGCAGACTCGCGCGCGGCAAGCGGCAGTCAGTTCCTGAACCCTGACCAGATCACCGAAGAGAAGCTGGAGAAGGTAAGAAACCTGAACGCCATTGCGGAAGAGCGCGGTCAGAAGCTGTCCCAGATGGCGCTGGCCTGGGTATTACGCCATGAGAACGTGACGTCAGTGCTGATTGGGGCAAGTAAAACGGCCCAGATTGATGATGCCGTGGGGATGTTGGAAAACCGCCATTTCTCTGCGGAAGAACTTGTCCGTATTGACACGATTCTGAACAGCTCAAAATAGAATCACTTTTAGCAAAAAGTGCTCTCGCTCAGGAATTCGGAGTTGAGGCGATGAAACGAGGCTTTACCAACTCGTAATATTGCGTTAACAGGCCCCACAAGGGCCCCGATCGTGAAGGAGAAAGAGTATGTTCAGGTCACTGATTCTTGCAGCGGTATTACTGGCTTCAGCCCCGCTGATCGCCAATGCGGGCGAAATCACCCTGTTGCCATCAGTAAAATTACAAATTGGCGATCGTGACGACTACGGCAGATACTGGGACGGTGGCTACTGGCGCGACCGTGACTACTGGAACCGTCACTATGAGTGGCGCGGAGACCGCTGGTGGAAACATGATAACGGCAGACACCGCGGCTGGTATAAAGACAACGCGTATGAGCGCGGCTACCGTGAAGGCTGGAACGATCGTGACGACCGTCGCGGCGGCTGGGATCGCGGCGGGAAAGGACGCGGCCACGGTCATGGCCACGGTCACCATTAATGCAAAAAGGAGCCTCCCGGCTCCTTTTTCTTTTAGAGCCCCAATGCGGTGCCAATAAGCAGCCACAGGTTCAGTGCCACTACCACCACCACGATTGCCCACCCGGTCCGTTTCACCAGCGTTGAGTTAACCAGTTCGCCCATCAGGGTTTTGTTGCTGGTAAAGATCAGCAGCGGCACCAGCGCCAGCGCGATACCAAAGCTCAGCAGCACCTGGCTCATGACCAGAATTCTCGTAGGATCAAGCCCCATCAGAATCACGATAAATGACGGGAGCATGGTGACGGAGCGACGAACCCACAGCGGAATATGGAAGCGGACAAACCCCTGCATCACCACCTGGCCTGCCAGCGTGCCCACTACCGTAGAAGAGAGACCGGCAGCCACCAGGCTGAGACCAAATATCGTGGCGGCAGCATGGCTCAGTAAGGGCTCCAGCGTGAGATAGGCCTGGTCGAGATCGGCAATACCGGTGTGGCCGTTAAAGTGGAAAGCGGCGGCTGCGGTAGCCATCATCGCCAGATTGACAAACCCCGCGATGGTCATGGCAATCGCCACGTCCCATTTGGTGGCGGAGTAACGCTCTTTGCGCGTTCCACCATGGAGATGCTGGGTCAGCGAGGAGTGCAGGTAAATCACATGCGGCATGATGGTCGCCCCCAATACCCCGGCGGCCAGGAACACCGCTTCCGAGGTTGGCAGGCTTGGTATTGCCATACCTTTACCGAGCTGCACCAGATTCGGCTGTGAGAAAATCAGCTCGACGATATAGGCCGCCGCGACAAACAGAAGCAGACCGCCGATAACCTTCTCCAGCGGCTTTTGACCCCGACGCTGCAGCATCAGGATCAGGAAAGTGGCAATCCCGGTCAGTACCGCCCCCTGCAACAGCGACACGCCCAGAATCAGCTTAAAGCCGATCGCTGCGCCAATAAATTCAGCGAGGTCAGTGGCCATGGCGATGATTTCCGCCTGAACCCAGTAGAGCCAGACGGCCGGACGCGGATAATGGTCGCGAATTTGCTCCGCCAGGTTTTTACCCGTGGCAATCCCCAGCTTTGCGGAGAGCATCTGAATCAGCATCGCCATCAGGTTAGCCCAGACGACCACCCACAGCAGCTTATAGCCGAAGCTGGCCCCGGCCTGAATATTGGTCGCAAAGTTACCTGGATCGATATAGCCAATGGCAGCGATGAACGCAGGTCCCATTAATGCGAACCGCAACTTGCGCGCGGCTCTGCCACTGCTACCCTCTACGCGACTGTTTGTCATTTCTGCCTCTGAATTATAGCCTTTGCTATGTTTAATGCTATCAAAATGAGAATGATTATCAAGATCATTTGTGATGTTTACAGTGATTTCTCTGATAGCTTTGAACGATAGACGGGCGGGTAAGTGGGGCGATCTAACAGAAACCGAAATCGCGCGCGCTTTTGTGAAGACTAGCACACAAACTTAACTTTTCACTCATTTACCTAACATAACAAAAATGTATTGTGGATCACTATTTTTGAGACTCGTCACAGGATGTAACTATAGTGTGTCCTCGATCTCGTTTTCTTTTCGCTTGTTACATAGAATGTGCACGAAAATTAAACCTGCCTCATATTTGGAGCAAATATGGACCGCGTCCTTCATTTTGTCCTGGCACTTGTTGTCGTTACTGCACTTGCATTGCTGGTCAGCACAGACCGCAAAAAAATTCGTATCCGTTATGTTGTCCAGCTGCTGGTCATTGAAGTTTTACTTGCGTGGTTCTTCCTGAACTCCAACGTAGGCCTCGGCTTCGTGAAAGGCTTCTCCGAAATGTTCGAAAAACTGCTCGGATTCGCCAATGAAGGGACCAACTTTGTCTTCGGTAAAATGAACGATGAAGGTCTGGCGTTCTTCTTCCTGAAGGTTCTCTGCCCTATCGTCTTCATCTCCGCGCTGATCGGTATTCTGCAGCACATCCGCGTTCTGCCGTTCGTTATTCGTGGAATTGGCTTCCTGTTATCCAAAGTGAACGGCATGGGCAAGCTGGAATCCTTCAACGCCGTCAGTTCCCTGATCCTCGGTCAGTCTGAGAACTTCATCGCGTATAAAGATATTCTCGGCAAAATGTCCCGCAACCGCATGTACACCATGGCGGCAACCGCAATGTCTACCGTGTCCATGTCTATTGTGGGCGCGTATATGACCATGCTGGAGCCAAAGTATGTTGTTGCGGCGCTGGTTCTGAACATGTTCAGCACCTTTATCGTTCTGTCGCTGATCAACCCGTACCGCGTTGACGCAAGCGAAGAGAACATTCAGATGTCAAACCTGCACGAAGGCCAGAGCTTCTTCGAAATGCTGGGGGAGTACATTCTGGCGGGTTTCAAAGTGGCGATTATCGTTGCCGCCATGCTGATCGGCTTCATTGCGCTGATTTCTGCGCTGAACGCCCTGTTCGCCGCGGTGCTGGGTATCTCCTTCCAGGGTATTCTGGGCTACATCTTCTACCCGGTTGCCTGGGTGATGGGTGTTCCGGCTCACGAAGCGCTGCAGGTGGGCAGTATCATGGCAACCAAACTGGTTTCTAACGAATTCGTTGCGATGATGGATCTGCAGAAAATTGCCAGCACGCTTTCTCCGCGCGCGGAAGGCATTCTGTCCGTGTTCCTGGTCTCCTTCGCGAACTTCTCGTCCATCGGGATTATCGCGGGCGCGATTAAAGGTCTGAACGAAGAACAGGGCAACGTGGTTTCTCGCTTTGGCCTGAAGCTGGTTTACGGCTCTACGCTGGTGAGCGTCCTGTCTGCTTCTATCGCGGCACTGGTACTCTAACGTTTAGCGTTAAACAAAAACCGGGAGCCTGGCTCCCGGTTTTTTTATGCCCGCAATTCTTCCAGCGGTTTGGGTTTGCCTATCAGGTAGCCCTGCAGGTAATCCACGCCGAAGCGAAGCAGCATCTCGCGCTGCGCCGGTGTTTCGACGTATTCCGCTACGACGCACAGCGATTTCGTCTTCGCCAGATTACACATCGACTGCACGATCATCGCATCCATATCATCGGTACAAATGTCTTTAACAAAGCAGCCGTCAATTTTAATGATGTCTGCCTGCAGGCGTCTCAGACGCTCGTAGTTGGCGTAGCCGGTACCAAAATCATCTATGGCAATCCGGAAACCGTAGTCCCGCAGCTGCTGAATATTGTGGATGCTGCTGCCTGAATTTGAGAAGGCCTGCTCTTCGGTAATCTCAATCACGACGGACTGAGGCGCAACGCCGTAGCGTTCAAAGAGCGCACAAATCTCGGACGCCACCTCTTTTTGCATCAGCGTAAGCGGCATCAGATTAACGGAGAAACGAGCGCCAGCCTGCGTTGAAGGGTGATCGCGCAGCCACAGCAGTAATTTCTCCATGACGCACATATCAAACCGGTGGCTAAGGTTGAACTGGGCAATCAACGGAATAAAGCGGTCAGGAGTGAAGATCTCGCCCTCGCTCTCCATACGCGCCAGAATTTCGTAGTAGCCGCTCCCGTCCGCCTTCTGGATCGGTTGCGCGTACAAATGGAACTGTCCCGCCTCCAGGGCATGCTTAATTCGCGCCAGCATCAGGACTCGCTCTGTCGTTTGCCCTGATGCCGCCTCGAGGCTATTCGTGAGCGCAAGCACGTTGTTTGCTGCTCCGCAGGATTGCTCGGCCAGCCAGCTCAGCTGCCCCAGCGTGTGGTGCAGTTTTTCGCCGTTTTCGACCATTCCCCAGGACGCACCGAATTCAATATCCAGCCCGGTGTTGTTCCAAAAAATCTTACGGCTGTTCAGTCGATCAACCATATGCTGGAGGCGCTCAGCGGTTCCCGGTCCCAGTAATACCAGCACAAGCTCGTTTCCGGGGAGCTGGAAGAGCGTCTCATCTTTTTGCAGGAGAGGCTGCAGCGACGTGGCGATCGTACGTTTGCAATGGACCCGCATGAGGATCCCATAGTGGCGGCTCAAAAATTCCAGGTTATCCATACGCAGAATGCTCACTTTTGCATCCGGGTGAATCTCAAGATAATCCTCCAGCGCACGAATATTGGGCAATCCGGTCAGCGGATCGGTGAGCGCCCTCCCCTGCCAGCCACGCTTAAGCCACTCGCTGCGCTGGTAAATACGCGACATGTAAAGCAGGCAGATCGCGAACGAGATAAGCACGGACAGAATAAAAGAGAGCGAATGGCCCGATTCCACCCCGTTAAGGAAGTTGTAGTTGTAGGTCAACAGCAGGAGTGCAGATACAGCCCACAGCAGAGAAATCAACGCATAGGTCAGTCGGCTTATCGCTAAGGTAAAAAGAATAAAAATCAGCGGCATCAAATAGCCCGCAATGACGGGAGATTCAAAAGGACCACATAAAATGACGAGAATGAAACTTAATAGCACCAGCCAGGCAAAAATATATAATGAATTCTTGTGAAAAAACACGGGCTTCACGCTTCGTCGCCAGAAACTTATTGCATAACGGGGATTAATTATCATTCTTAACGGGTAATAGAACATCATGGTAAAAATCAATGCCGCGCATATCAGGCTTTGTATATCCACAACGTTATAAATTACCGTCCCTTCGCCGAAAAAGGTCGAAATTGTCACCGGAAAATCAAACAAATAGCCCGCCAAATACATCGACAGCTTAATCCCTATTGGCACCATAAAACCGAGCCAGAATATCCGCAATCCGATGTGCTTGTTAGGGATGGAGTAGCGCCAACGCTTACCCAGCATGATGCGCAGAAGGCCGCACGCCGCGAACAACGCAAAGGTCTGACAGAACAGTAATACTGAATATTGTAGCGGTGCTAAATTTACATAGAATAAATTAGTGACAGTAAAACCTAACAAAATGGGAAGAATAGCCCTGCGCCCAAATAGCAGAATTACCGCCAGCATTACGCTTAAAGGTAACCATGCTAAATAAACGTCGTGACCATTAACAATTGCGCGGGGAGAGAGATAACGGGAGACAGGTACCGCAATCAGGCATAAAGCCAGAGCAATCATAAATATCTTTACATTATTGTAAGTTTTTCTATTCATTAACCTGGGCGTTATTTTCCGAGAGAATTATTGACCGGATGGATAATAGGTTTATTAATTGCGCGAATCAAGTTCAAGTCTATTTTTAGACTGGTTTATTGATGTCGATTGAGGTGAGGTACGGGAATACCTTCTTTTTGATAACAAAATACGGTGGCGAGTGTTACAAACACATAAAAAAAACCCTCGTCTTTTGACGAGGGTTTACAATTTTGGTGGAGCTAAGCGGGATCGAACCGCTGACCTCTTGCATGCCATGCAAGCGCTCTCCCAGCTGAGCTATAGCCCCACATATGACTTTACTGACCGCACTCTGTTGGGTTCAGAGTTTGGTGGAGCTAAGCGGGATCGAACCGCTGACCTCTTGCATGCCATGCAAGCGCTCTCCCAGCTGAGCTATAGCCCCATCGTAAAGCTGTCATGTTGACGGGCGGCATAATATGAATTCCACCGCGGAGTGTCAACGGCAAAATCAATCCCAGCCATTCAATCGCCGAAAAATCATGCAAATGAATCACTTTGCGAGCCTGCTCGCAGTCAGGAGTTAAGCCTGTCACGTTTTCACGTAAAACGGTGCTATAAAATGAGCCGTTAATTAACCCTACTGATATTCAGGAAATTGCATGATCAAGGAACGAATGACGCCAGAAGAGTTAGCCCTCCTCACTGGCTATAGCCGCCAGACCATCAATAAATGGGTACGCAAAGAGGGTTGGATTACATCACCAAAACCAGGCGTTCAGGGCGGGAAAGCTCGCCTGGTACATGTGAACGAAAAAGTCCGTGACTTTATCCGCAGCGCACGTCGGGCAACTGAAACGTCCGAACTGCCAGAAGGCATCAGTCATGATAGTTCGCTTCACACGCTGCTCCTGACGCTGGCCAATGAAATGACGCCGGAAGAGCAGAAGCAGATGACATCGCTGTTAATGCGGGAAGGGATTACAGGATTGTTGCAACGTTTAGGGATTCGCGATCAGAACTGATATGAAAAAATTACGTAGCAAAATGACCACGGAAGAGCTGGCGGAGAGTTTGGGCGTTGCCAGACAAACGGTTAATCGCTGGATACGCCAGCAGGGATGGAAAACCGAAGGCCTCAACGGCGTGAAGGGGGGTCGCGCACGGCTCATTCATATTGATGCGCGCGTGAAGGAACATATTATGAGCCTTCCGGCGATCCGTAACCGTCAGGCGGTTTACCATCTCGCTGAGGTCACCGCTTCATACAGTGAACCCTCTTCAAACCTGTCTCCGGGCATTATTGAGACGCTGGAGAGTATGACTCAGCCAGAGCAGAGGCGTCTGGACGCCTTATTGAAACGCGAAGGCATACACGGCTTTCTGACGCGGCTCGGTCTCACGGAATAGAAGGCATAAAAAAAACGGCAGGGTAACCTGCCGTTTTTTATCTGAGGCCTAATTACTGCTGATTTTCACGTTCAGCGATAAAGTCCAGCGCCTTGTTAATACGCGCTACGCTGCGTGACTTGCCGATGGCGTGAACCGTCACATCCAGTGCCGGAGACTGACCCGCCCCGGTCACCGCAACGCGCAATGGCATGCCGACTTTACCCATACCGACTTCCAGCTCGTCTGCCGTCGCCTGAATGGCGTGATGCACATTCTCAGCGGTCCACTCGGTAAGGGCCGCCAGCTTGTCGCGCACCACTTCCAGCGGCTGACGCGCAACCGGACGGAGGTGTTTCTTCGCGGCGTCCGCGTCGAACTCTTCAAACTCTTCATAGAAGTAGCGGCAGCTTTCGGCAATCTCTTTCAGCGTTTTGCAGCGCTCGCCGAGGAGTTTCACCAGGTCCGCCAGCTCAGGGCCAGTGCGGGTATCAATATTTGCCTGCTCAATATGCCACTGCAGATACGTCGCCACATATTCTGGCTGCATGGTGTTGATGTAGTGATGGTTCAGCCACAGGAGCTTGTCGGTATTAAAGGCGCTCGCTGATTTGCTTACAGAGCTCAGAGAGAACAGTTCGATCATCTCTTCGCGACTGAAGATCTCCTGGTCACCGTGGGCCCAGCCCAGACGCACCAGATAGTTCAGCAGTGCTTCCGGCAGATAACCGTCGTCGCGATACTGCATAACGCTTACCGCACCGTGACGTTTAGACAGTTTTTTCCCGTCATCGCCGTTGATCATGGAGACGTGCGCATAAACTGGCACAGGGGCGTTCAGCGCCTTCAGGATGTTGATCTGACGTGGCGTATTGTTGATATGGTCTTCACCACGGACAACGTGGGTAATTTCCATATCCCAGTCGTCAACCACAACGCAGAAGTTGTAGGTTGGAGAACCGTCGGTACGACGGATGATCAGATCGTCCAGCTCCTGGTTGCTGAATTCAATTGGGCCACGGATCTGGTCGTCAAAGATTACCGATCCCTCTTGCGGGTTAGCAAAACGCACCACGCAAGGCTCATCTGCAGCATGCTCGCTATGGTCGTGGCGGCAGCGGCCGTCATAACGCGGCTTTTCACCGTTCGCCATCTGCGCTTCACGCAGTTCATCCAGACGCTCTTTAGAGCAGTAGCACTTATACGCCGTGCCCGCGACCAGCATCTCATCAATGACAGCGTTATAGCGGTCAAAGCGTTTGGTCTGGAAGTAAGGACCTTCATCCCATTCCAGATTCAGCCAGTTCATCCCATCCATAATGGCTTCAATTGCTTCTGGCGTGGAGCGCTCAAGATCGGTGTCTTCAATACGCAGCACGAACTCACCTTTGTTGTGGCGTGCGAAAAGCCAGGAATAGAGAGCGGTACGTGCACCACCGACGTGCAGATAGCCTGTCGGGCTCGGCGCGAAGCGAGTTTTGATTTTCATGAAATGGCCTTACGTTATAAAGATGCCGGCAATCGGCAAATCCTGGGAAAAAACGATGGGCAATATTCTATCACTGTGGGGGGATTCCTCAATGTTGATCCCTTTATCGTGACCTAGATTGCGATTTTTGTTTAGAAATCATGCGTCATTGCCCGTTTCGCGATCGTTTTGTTTAATTTTACGACGAACGAATAAAAACTTTAGAAAATGCGTTGACTCATTTTCAACTCTCCCTATAATGCGACTCCACACAGCGGGGGTGATTAGCTCAGTTGGTAGAGCATCTCCTTTACACGGAGGGGGTCGGCGGTTCGAGCCCGTCATCACCCACCATCTACTTCGGTAGACCCGCAGTGTAGATAAGAATTGAGATTGGGCGATTAGCTCAGTTGGTAGAGCATCTCCTTTACACGGAGGGGGTCGGCGGTTCGAGCCCGTCATCGCCCACCATTCTCACCTTATCGCAGCAGTTCCGAAATGGGCGATTAGCTCAGTTGGTAGAGCATCTCCTTTACACGGAGGGGGTCGGCGGTTCGAGCCCGTCATCGCCCACCATTTCGGGTCGTTAGCTCAGTTGGTAGAGCAGTTGACTTTTAATCAATTGGTCGCAGGTTCGAATCCTGCACGACCCACCAATGTAGAAAGGCGCCCTAAAGGCGCCTTTTTGCTATCTGCAGTTTGTCTACTTCCGCCTTCCAGTACACTTTCACCGCATCATCAATACTGATTGTGTATCAATGTAACTCCCTGCCAGATATGGCAGTTTTGCTCAAGCTAATCCCGTTGGTGCCGATACCTCTGTTTTATAACGCGAGGAAAAAGTATGACGACCATTCAGGCTTCAACCCAACAGATTCAAACCAGCGGCGCGAGTGGAACTTCGAGCAGTAACGATATTGCTGCGCAAATCACCCGCATTCTCGACAAGATCAAAAAGCTGACTCAGCAGTTAAAAGAGCTGGCAAACAGTCCCGTCAGCACCGATGAGAAGAAAAAGCAGCAGGAACTTATTCAGACCCAGCTCAAAGTGCTGCAGGCACAGCTCGCCGCGCTGCAGCGCCAGCAGGCAGAAGAGGCCCAAAAGAAGCAGGATCAAAAGCTGGGCAAAGTGGAAGGTGTGAATACCCCTTCAGACAATAATCAGATTGATATTTACATCTAATCTTCTGATGCGTTAAACAGTGGGTCGCGTATGCGGGCTTCGGTTAATCGTTGTGCCTGGATACGCACCACTTCCCAGATAGCCTGCGCCGCCCCTGAGAGTGAGCGATTTTTTCGCCGCACCAGCATCAGCTTTCGCTCAACAACGGGCGTTAATCGCTTGACGGCCAGCCGGCTTCCCTGCGGCAGGGGAAGCGCCAGGGCGGGCAACACGCTGATGCCAATGCCGGCTTCCACCATGGGAAACAGCGTCGCCGGGTGACCAATCTCCTGCACGATCGTTGCCTTTACACCCTGATTCACCAGCGCGGAATCAATCAGCGGACGGCTGCCCGAGGCATAATCCTGTAAAACCAGGTTCGCGCCCGTCAGGGACTGCCAGCTGACCTCCGGCAACGTGGCCAGCGGGTCGTCGTCACGGCAGAGCAGCAAAAAGGGCTCGGAAAGTACGCTTTCGCACGCCAGATCGCTCGCCTGGCCGGGATCGATAACGATACCAAAATCCACATCTCCCTGGCGGATGCTCTCCAGCACCCACTGCTGCGGCCTGTCATGCAGGACAAAATCAATGTCCGGGTAGCGATGACTTCCCTCGGCAATACATTGCGGTATAAGGTGCGCAGAGATCGTCTGACTGGCCGCGACGCGCACGGTCCCCGAAAGCTGCTGCCCCAGCCTCCCCACGTCTCTGAGCGTGCTGTTCAGCTCATCCAGCAATCGTTCAAGACGCAGAGCGAGCTGCTGCCCCGCTTCGGTCAGCACCACTTCACGGGTTGTGCGGTCAAGCAACTTCACCCCGGTCTGATTCTCAAGCTCTTTCACGCTGTGGCTGACCGCCGACTGGCTCAGGCCAATCATCTCCCCTGCCCGGCTAAAGCTGCGGGCGTGAGCGACGGTGACGAAAATACGAAGCTGGCGTAAGGAGTAATTCATCTGTTTTATTCATGAATGGATGCAATAAATCAATTTTATTTCTCAAATGGAAAAAAGCACAATAGCGACATCTGTTTTCAGGAGTCATTATGAAACTATTTCGTATTGTTGATCCGTTTACTCTCACCCTGGTGGTTACCGTTTTACTGGCCTCGTTCTTCCCCGCGCGGGGGGGCTTCGTCCCGTTTTTTGAAGGGCTGACGACGGCCGCCATCGCGCTGCTGTTCTTTATGCACGGCGCAAAGCTCTCGCGCGAAGCGATTATTGCCGGCGGTAGCCACTGGCGGCTGCATCTCTGGGTGATGTGCAGCACGTTCATTCTGTTCCCAATCCTCGGAGTGCTGTTTGCCTGGTGGGCGCCGGTTAACGTCGACCCGGCGCTCTACACCGGTTTCCTGTATCTCTGTATTCTGCCGGCTACCGTGCAGTCCGCCATTGCCTTTACCTCTCTCGCCGGAGGGAACGTTGCGGCCGCGGTCTGCTCGGCATCGGCATCCAGCCTGTTAGGGATTTTCGTTTCCCCGCTGCTGGTGGGCCTGCTGATGAACATGCACGGCGCGGAAGGCAATCTCGAGCAGGTTGGAAAAATTTGCCTGCAGCTGCTGCTGCCGTTTGTCCTGGGGCATCTATCCCGTCCATGGACCGGGGCGTTCGTGGCAAAGCACAAGAAATGGATCTCAAAAACCGACCAGTCGTCGATTCTGCTGGTGGTCTATTCCGCCTTCAGCGAAGCGGTTGTAAATGGGATCTGGCATAAGGTGGGCGCAGGCTCGCTGCTGTTTATCGTGGTGGTCAGCCTCGTCCTGCTGGCGATTGTGATTGCGGTAAACGTCTTTGTGGCACGCAGGTGCGGCTTCAGCAAAGCGGATGAAATCACCATTGTCTTCTGCGGTTCGAAAAAGAGCCTGGCTAACGGTATCCCGATGGCCAATATTCTGTTCCCGACCTCGGTGATTGGGATGATGGTGCTGCCGCTGATGATTTTCCACCAGATCCAGCTGATGGTCTGCGCGGTGCTGGCGCGTCGCTACAAGCGCCAGACCGAAAAGCTGGCGCAGGAAGAGACCCGCGCCGCGAAGGCTTAAGGACGTTTCAGGGGCTGAACCAGCTGGGTCAGCCCCTCGGTTTTGATCAGTAACGTGATAGCCATCAGCTCGCCCAGCCGCCCTGCCGGGAATTCATCCTTACGGGCAAACCACAGCAGATACTCCTCCGGCAAATCAATCAGCCTGCGGCCCTTGTATTTACCGAACGGCATCTCCGTATTGGCTATTTCAACGAGCTGTTCTTTCTCCACGTTACTCTCCTAACAGACGCATCATTTCCGCTTCATCGATAACCGCAATGCCGAGCTCCTGGGCTTTTGCCAGCTTCGAACCCGCCGCTTCCCCGGCGATCACCAGGTCGGTTTTCTTCGACACGCTGCCCGCCACTTTGGCCCCCAGCGCCACCAGGCGCGCTTTCGCATCGTCGCGTGAAAGCTGGCTCAGGCTGCCGGTCAGGACGACCGTTTTACCGGCGAACGGACTGTCGATCTCTTCGGCGTTAACCACCACTGGCGCGGGCCACCTGATGCCCTCTTCCAGCAGCTTGCCGATAACTTCACGGTTGCTCTCTTCGGCGAAGAAGTTAAATACGTGCGTGGCGACCACAATGCCAACGTCAGGGACTTTCTGCAGCTCGTCGATGCTTGCCTTTTCCAGCGCCTCCAGCGTACCAAAGTACGCCGCCAGGCCCGCTGCCGTCGCCTCACCCACTTCACGAATGCCCAGCGCGTACAGGAAGCGGGCAAAGGTCGTCTCTTTGGCGGCTTCCAGCGCGTTAACCACATTCTGGGCTGACTTTGGCCCCATGCGATCCAGACCGGTCAGTTTACCTGCCGTCAGCCTGAAGAGATCCGCTGGCGTATGGACATACTCTTTCTCAACCAGCTGATCGATAATCTTGTCGCCCATGCCGTCGACATCCATCGCCCGACGGGAGACGAAGTGCTTCAGCGATTCTTTACGCTGCGCACCACAGATTAAGCCCCCAGTACAGCGCGCCACCGCTTCACCTTCCACACGCTCAACGTCGGAGCCGCACACCGGGCAGTGGGTCGGGAAGACGATCTCGCGCGTATCGGCAGGACGTTCCGACTCCACGACGTTAACCACCTGCGGGATAACGTCGCCCGCGCGGCGAATCACCACTTTGTCACCAATGCGCAGGCCGAGGCGTTCGATTTCATCGGCGTTATGCAACGTGGCATTACTCACCAGCACGCCCGCAACCTGCACGGGCTCCAGACGGGCGACCGGGGTAATCGCCCCCGTACGGCCAACCTGGAACT
Organism: Enterobacter sp. R-1.6.2; assembly: GCF_035064085.1. Classification (NCBI taxonomy): domain Bacteria; kingdom Pseudomonadati; phylum Pseudomonadota; class Gammaproteobacteria; order Enterobacterales; family Enterobacteriaceae; genus Enterobacter; species Enterobacter sp. R-1.6.2. The sequence continues at coordinate 182,454 of NZ_JASEYI010000003.1, read as the reverse complement.
CCACATCGCGAACGACGGTCATCTGCTCCTGAGCAGGGAACTTAAACGCCACCGCCCAGCGCGGCGCGCGCGCCACAAAGCCTAGCTGCTCCTGCAGCGCCAGAGAATTCACCTTGATGACGACGCCATCAATATCAAAACCGAGCGTCGGACGGTCCTCTTCCACCTTGTGGTAGAACGCCAGCACCGCTTCCGGCGAGTCGCAGAGCTGAACGCGGTTGCTCACCGGCAGGCCCCACGCTTTAAACTGCAGCAGGCGTCCGAGGTGCGTATCCGGCAGCTCGCCGCCCTCCAGAATACCGACGCCGTAGCAGAAGAAAGTAAGCGGTCGCTTCGCGGTAATACGCGGGTCAAGCTGGCGCAGAGAGCCTGCCGCCGCATTACGCGGGTTAGCAAACACCTTCCCGCCGGTGCGACGCGCCTCGTCGTTAATTTTCTCGAAGCCCGCCTGGGGCAGGAACACCTCGCCGCGCACTTCCAGACGCGCGGGAATGTTTTCACCCTGCAGCTTCAGCGGGATCGCGCGGATGGTACGCACGTTGGTGGTGATGTCTTCGCCCGTCGTACCGTCGCCACGCGTTGCGGCACGCACCAGCACACCGTTTTCATAGAGAAGACTGACCGCCAGGCCATCCAGCTTGAGCTCGCAGCACCAGGTGAGGGAGTCGCTGCTTTTCAGACGATCCTGCACGCGCTTGTTAAACGCGAGGAAGCTCTCTTCATCAAATACGTTATCCAGCGACAGCATCGGCACCTCATGGCGCACCTGGCTGAAAGCGCCAAGCGGCTCAGCGCCGACGCGCTGGGTGGGGGAATCCGGCGTGATAAGCTCCGGATGCTGCGCCTCTAATTCGCGCAGCTCGCGCATCAGGCGGTCATATTCGGCATCCGGGACTTCCGGCGCGTCCATAACATGATAGAGGTATTCATGATGGCGAAGCGTGGTTCGCAGTTCAGTGAGTTGTTGTTCGATTGAGTCCATATCGCACCATCAATGAGAAAAAACCCCCGACAGGCGGGGGTTGAGGAGGAGTTGAAGTAAACGCGACGATTACGCGTTAGCTTCCTTAACTTCGCGGATGCGGTCCTGATACTCGCGCAGCTTCTGCGGGGTCATCATTCGACGCTGATCGTCGAGCACCACGCCGCCGACTTCGTCAGCGATGTGCTGAGCGGACTGCAGCATCAGCTTAAAGTTTTGCAGTTCATCGCCGTAAGAAGGCACCTGCATAAAGATAGTGACGCCCGGGGTCACGAAATCACCGGTCATTTCCGGATCAAAGGTGCCAGGGTTAACCATGTTGGCCAGGCTGAACAGCGCCGGACCGCTACCGTCAGGGCTCAGGTGACGATGGAAAATGTTCATATCGCCAAACTTGAATCCTGCCTGTTGAATACTGTTGAGCAGCACGTCACCGTTAAGATGGCTGCCGTGATGCGCGGCCACGTTCATGATGATCACCGCTTCTTTACGCTGCGGTTTTTCAACAACCGGCTCTGGTTCTACAACGGGCTCAGGCTCAACGTGCGGAGCCGGAGCAGGCTGAGGCGCAGGCTGTACGTGAACAGGCTGCTGCGGTTGTTGTACCGGCTGAGCAGGATGTTGCTGCACGGGCTGCTGCACCGGTTGCTGTTGAACCGGCTGTGGCGCAGCAGGCTGCTGATAGACAGGCTGTTGCGGCGGCTGGCGCACCGGTTCTTCCACAGGCTGCGGCGCTGGCTGGCGCGGCTGTGCAGAAGCATACGGCGGTTGATACTGGTGCTGCGAAGGACGAGGCGCTTCATGCTCCCCATGGCCTGCGCCGGGCGCAGTATTGACCCGATGAACACGAACTTCACCCACGCCGTCGTCATCGCTGCCGTCGATGTCATCTTCACTGTCATCGTCGTCACGACTGGACTTCATGCGCTTCAGTGGGCGATCGCGAAACATCGAGGAACGCTCTTTACGGCTGGTCCAGAAACCATGTACCAGTAAAGCGATTATGGCGATCGCGCCAACAATGATTAATATCAGACGCAAATCCTGCATCATTATATTCTCTGTTGTTCTAACACCTTGCCACCACGGCAAACATTTACTCACTAAGAGTATTTGCCGTTTACGTCAAGTGCAAGTGTGTGCAGAGCATTCACAGCATAAAGATGAAGGAAATCGTGCTTTTTGCTGGTTTTTCGAACATTTCCGAACTGGTCATTGCTCCGTAAGTGGATAATATAGGCGGGCAATTCCACTGGTTGTGTAAAAAGGAGTACAGCCTGGCTATGGTTTCAACATCTTCTTCTCCCCCGCGCAGCGGCGTCTGGTATTTTTCTCAGGGCTGGAAACTGGTCTCCCTGCCGGGGATTCGACGCTTCGTGATTCTGCCGCTGTTGATCAACATTATTCTGATGGGCGGCGCGTTCTGGTGGCTATTCACAAAGCTGGAGAGCTGGATCCCGTCGCTGATGAGTTACGTTCCGGACTGGCTGCAGTGGCTTAACTACCTGCTCTGGCCGGTGGCGGTGATCTCCGTGCTGCTGGTGTTTGGATACTTCTTTTCGACGATTGCCAACTGGATAGCCGCACCGTTCAACGGTCTGCTGGCGGAACAGCTGGAAGCGCGGCTTACCGGTGCGACGCCGCCGGACACGGGCGTGCTGGGGATCATGAAAGACCTGCCACGCATCATGAAGCGCGAGTGGCAGAAGTTTGCCTGGTACCTGCCCCGCGCGGTCGTGCTGCTTATCCTCTATTTTGTGCCAGGCATTGGCCAGACGGTGGCGCCGGTGCTGTGGTTCCTGTTCAGCGCCTGGATGCTGGCCATCCAGTACTGCGACTATCCGTTCGATAACCACAAGGTGCCGTTTAAAGAGATGCGCACTGCCCTGCGAAGCCAGAAGGTCGCGAACATGCAGTTTGGCGCGCTGACCAGCCTGTTCACCATGATTCCCTTCCTGAATCTGTTCATCATGCCCGTCGCCGTCTGCGGCGCGACGGCGATGTGGGTCGACTGCTACCGTGCTAAGCACGCGTTATGGAAATAATGCAAAAATGTGTAAAGCAGGGGTGGCTTATGCCGCCCCTTATTCCATACTGATCCCCATTATTTCCTTGCAGTATATAGATATGCGAATTCCTTACTTCCCCCTACCTGCTCAACAGGTATGCTGGGTCGGTATCCCAATTTCATACAGTTAAGGACAGGCCATGAGTAAGATTTATGAAGACAACTCGCTGACTATCGGTCATACGCCCCTGGTTCGACTGAACCGTATCGGTAATGGACGCATTCTGGCGAAGGTCGAATCACGTAACCCGAGCTTCAGCGTAAAATGCCGTATCGGTGCAAACATGATTTGGGATGCTGAAAAACGTGGCGTACTGAAGCCTGGCGTTGAGCTGGTGGAACCGACCAGCGGTAACACCGGTATCGCTCTGGCCTATGTGGCCGCCGCGCGTGGCTACAAGCTGACGCTGACCATGCCAGAAACCATGAGCATTGAGCGTCGTAAGCTGCTCAAAGCGCTGGGCGCGAACCTGGTGCTGACCGAAGGCGCGAAGGGCATGAAGGGCGCCATCCAGAAAGCTGAAGAGATTGTGGCCAGCGATCCGGCGAAATATCTGCTGCTGCAGCAGTTCAGCAACCCGGCTAACCCGGAAATTCACGAGAAGACCACCGGTCCGGAAATCTGGGAAGATACCGACGGCCAGGTTGACGTCTTTATCTCCGGCGTAGGTACCGGCGGTACGCTGACCGGCGTGTCACGCTATATTAAAGGCACAAAGGGTAAAAAAGACCTGATCACCGTTGCCGTTGAGCCAACTGACTCACCGGTTATCACCCAGGCACTGGCGGGTGAAGAGCTTAAGCCAGGCCCGCATAAAATTCAGGGTATTGGCGCAGGCTTCATTCCGGGCAACCTGGACCTGAAGCTGATCGATAAAGTGGTGACTATCACTAACGAAGAAGCCATTTCTACCGCGCGTCGCCTGATGGATGAAGAAGGCATTCTGGCGGGTATCTCTTCCGGTGCGGCCGTTGCGGCAGCGCTCAAGCTTCAGGAAGATGAAGCCTTTACCAACAAGAATATTGTGGTTATCCTTCCTTCTTCGGGCGAGCGTTACCTGAGCACCGCACTGTTTGCCGATCTGTTTACCGAAAAAGAACTGCAACAGTAGTGCCAGCATGTTAATAACGCGTAAAAAAGCACCTTTTCAGGTGCTTTTTTGTGGCCTGCTTCAAACTTTTGCCCCTCCTGGCATTGCTTCACCCCGTTGGGTCTGGTATTTAAACCAGCAATTATTTTGATGCGTGAAATTAATCGGTGAATGAAATAGCCTTGCTGAATCGATTTTATGATTTGGTTCAAGTCTTGCTTTCGCTGCATAATGTTTAATGACGATCGAAACGTCAGCGCTAACAATACAGGCTAAAGTTCAGTCGCCAGGCTAGACTTTAGTTCCACAACACTAAACCTATAAGTTGGGGAAATACAATGTTCCAGCAAGAAGTTACCATTACCGCTCCGAACGGTCTGCACACCCGCCCTGCTGCTCAGTTTGTTAAAGAAGCAAAAGGCTTCACTTCTGAAATCACTGTGACTTCCAACGGCAAAAGCGCGAGCGCAAAAAGCCTGTTCAAACTGCAGACTCTGGGCCTGACTCAGGGCACCGTTGTCACCATCTCTGCAGAAGGTGAAGACGAGCAGAAAGCAGTTGAGCATCTGGTAAAACTGATGGCTGAGCTCGAGTAAGTTTCCGGGTTCTTTTAAATATCAGTCACAAGTAAGGTAGGGTTATGATTTCAGGCATTTTAGCATCCCCGGGTATCGCTTTCGGCAAAGCACTGCTGCTGAAAGAAGACGAGATCGTCATCGACCGGAAAAAAATTTCTGCCGACAAGGTTGATCAGGAAGTTGAACGTTTTCTGAGCGGTCGTGCCAAGGCATCTGCGCAACTGGAAGCAATCAAAACTAAAGCTGGCGAAACTTTCGGTGAAGAAAAAGAAGCCATCTTCGAAGGGCACATCATGCTGCTCGAAGATGAGGAGCTGGAGCAGGAAATCATAGCCCTGATTAAAGATAAAGGCATGACGGCCGACGCGGCTGCGCATGAAGTTATCGAAGGTCAGGCAACTGCCCTGGAAGAACTGGATGATGAATACCTGAAAGAACGTGCGGCTGACGTACGTGACATCGGTAAGCGCCTGCTGCGCAACATCCTGGGTCTGGCCATCATCGATCTGAGCGCGATTCAGGATGAAGTTATCCTGGTTGCCGCTGACCTCACCCCGTCTGAAACCGCACAGCTGAACCTGAAAAAGGTCCTCGGTTTCATCACTGACGCGGGTGGCCGTACCTCCCACACCTCTATCATGGCGCGCTCTCTGGAACTGCCTGCCATCGTGGGTACCGGTAGCGTCACCTCTCAGGTGAAAAACGGCGACTATCTGATTCTGGATGCCGTAAACAATCTGGTTTACGTCAACCCAACCAATGAAGAGATCGATAAACTGCGCGCGGTTCAGGAGCAGGTTGCGACTGAAAAAGCGGAACTCGCTAAGCTGAAAGACCTGCCAGCCATCACCCTGGACGGCCATCAGGTAGAAGTGTGCGCAAACATCGGTACCGTCCGCGACGTTGATGGCGCTGAGCGCAACGGTGCGGAAGGCGTAGGTCTCTATCGTACAGAATTCCTGTTCATGGACCGCGACGCGCTGCCAACGGAAGAAGAGCAGTTTGCTGCTTATAAAGCCGTGGCTGAAGCGTGTGGCTCTCAGGCGGTTATCGTCCGTACCATGGACATCGGTGGCGACAAAGAGCTGCCGTACATGAACTTCCCGAAAGAAGAGAACCCGTTCCTGGGCTGGCGTGCAATCCGTATCGCGATGGATCGTAAAGAGATCCTGCGTGACCAGGTTCGCGCGATCCTGCGTGCCTCTGCTTTCGGTAAACTGCGCATCATGTTCCCGATGATCATCTCTGTTGAAGAAGTGCGTGCACTGAAGAAAGAGATCGAAATCTACAAACAGGAACTGCGCGACGAAGGTAAAGCGTTTGACGAGTCAATCGAGATCGGCGTGATGGTGGAAACACCTGCGGCGGCGACCATTGCGCGTCATTTAGCCAAAGAAGTTGATTTCTTTAGTATCGGCACCAATGATTTAACGCAGTACACCCTGGCAGTTGACCGTGGTAATGATATGATTTCACATCTCTACCAGCCAATGTCACCGTCCGTACTGAACTTGATCAAGCAAGTTATTGATGCTTCTCATGCAGAAGGTAAATGGACTGGCATGTGTGGTGAGCTTGCAGGCGACGAACGTGCTACACTTCTGTTGCTGGGTATGGGTCTGGACGAATTCTCTATGAGCGCCATTTCCATCCCGCGCATTAAGAAGATTATCCGTAACACGAACTTCGAAGATGCGAAGGTGTTAGCAGAGCAGGCTCTTGCTCAACCGACAACGGACGAGTTAATGACGCTGGTTAACAAGTTCATTGAAGAAAAAACAATCTGCTAATCCACGAGATGCGGCCCAAATTACTGCTTAGGAGAAGATCATGGGTTTGTTCGATAAACTGAAATCTCTGGTTTCTGATGATAAGAAAGACTCCGGAACTATTGAGATTGTTGCTCCGCTCTCCGGCGAGATCGTCAACATCGAAGACGTGCCGGATGTAGTGTTTGCTGAGAAAATCGTTGGTGATGGCATTGCTATCAAACCAACTGGCAACAAAATGGTTGCTCCAGTTGACGGCACCATCGGTAAAATTTTTGAAACCAACCATGCGTTCTCTATCGAATCTGATAGCGGTATCGAACTGTTCGTTCACTTCGGTATCGACACCGTTGAACTGAAAGGCGAAGGCTTCAAACGTATCGCGGAAGAAGGCCAGCGTGTTAAAGTTGGCGACCCGGTAATTGAATTCGATCTGCCACTGCTGGAAGAAAAAGCCAAGTCTACCCTGACGCCGGTTGTTATCTCCAACATGGACGAAATCAAAGAACTGATCAAACTGTCTGGCAGCGTCACCGTGGGTGAAACCCCGGTTATCCGCATCAAGAAGTAATTCTTGCCGCACAGAAAAATGGCGCCTTCGGGCGCCATTTTTGTTTATGCCGGTAGGATAAGCTCGTCGTAGCCCTTCGACTGGGTATAGAGCATCACGTCAGTCACCCGATCGCCGGCCATGCGAATGGCATCGGCAACGGTTTTCCCCTCAACAATTCCGCTCACCAGCTCTGAACAGAACAGGTCGCCCGTCCCTTTCAGATCGGTTTCTACGCGCGGATGCGCGCTGACGGTCACGCCTTCATTCGTCACCAGCACCACGTGGATGTTTTCCGGGTCATCGGCCACCGGCGCGCTGGTGATCGCCACCCATTTCAGGCTATCGGAGAGCAGTCCCTGCGCCGCCGAGATGGCGCTTTCCGGCGTACGGCACGGTTTGCCGCTTAACACTTCCAGCTCATAGACGTTTGGCGTAATCCCCTGCGCCAGCGGCAGCAGGTGCTCCCGATACGCCTGCGGGATCTCGGGCTTAACGTACATTCCGCTGTCGATATCGCCGATAACCGGGTCGACCAGCACCAGCAGGTCAGGATGCTGCGCTTTGACCGCCTTCAGCCATTGAGCCAGCAGGACGATCTGGCTGGCGCTGCCCATATAGCCGGTGGTGACCGCTTTGAGCTCGCGCAGGATCTCGCGTTCTTCCAGGGCCTTAAGATAGCCGCTGAACCACTCGTCGGGAATCACCCCACCATAAAACGTGTCGTAATGCGGCGTGTTGCTAAACAGAACCGTCGGCACGGCGGTGACGTTCAGCCTGTGGGTACGAATATTCGGTACCGCAATGCTGTTCCCCACGCTGCCGTAAACCACCTGCGACTGCACTGCGACAATGTCGGTTTGCTGCGCCCGGGTGTTATCCCGGAATAGAATCATCTCCATGACGCTTAAATCCCCGCCCCCTGCGAATAACTCTCTTCACCAAAGACGCCGGTAGACAGATAGCGATCGCCGCGATCGCAAATAATCGCCACTACTACCGCCCCCGGGTTTGCCTGCGCTACCCGAATCGCACCCGCTACCGCGCCGCCCGAACTGACGCCGCAGAAGATACCTTCGCGCACGGCCAGCTCACGCATGGTATTTTCCGCCTCGCGCTGGTGAAGATCCAGCACCTGATCCACCAGCTGCGCATTAAAAATGCCGGGCATATACTCCGCCGGCCAGCGGCGAATCCCCGGAATGCTGCTCCCCTCTTCCGGCTGGAGGCCAACGATGGTGACGGTTTTTTCCTGCTCGCGCAGAAAACGCGATACCCCGGTAATGGTGCCGGTGGTGCCCATACTAGAGACAAAATGGGTTATACGCCCGTCGGTTTGCTGCCAGATTTCCGGGCCGGTGGTGGTGTAGTGCGCGTACGGGTTGTCCGGATTGTTGAACTGATCCAGCAGTTTACCTTCACCGCGCCCGGCCATCTCCAGCGCTAAGTCGCGCGCGCCTTCCATTCCCTGCTCTTTGCTCACCAGAATCAGCTCGGCCCCGTAGGCACGCATCGCGGCGCGGCGTTCCTGGCTCATGTTGTCCGGCATCAGCAGCTTCATGCGGTAGCCTTTCAGCGCAGCAATCATCGCCAGGGCGATGCCGGTGTTGCCGCTGGTGGCCTCAATCAGCACGTCGCCTGGCTTAATTTCTCCGCGTTTTTCGGCCTGGACAATCATCGACAGCGCCGCACGGTCTTTCACCGACCCCGCCGGGTTATTGCCTTCGAGTTTGACCCAGATTTCGCTGCCGTTGTCCGGACCCGTGCGCTGAAGCTTGACCAAAGGAGTGTTGCCGATGGTGTGTTCTAATGTATTCATGATCGCTGTCCAATAAAAAGCCCGGTGGCGCTTCGCTTACCGGGCCTACAGACGTCATATTGTAGGCCGGGTAAGCGCAGCGCCACCCGGCAAAACTACGTAATCCTAACCTATCAGGCTGACTCCGCCAGAGCAATATCCTCGCGCGTCTCGATGCGCTCCTTCCCGTGATAAATACGGGCGTGCTGCAACCCAACAAACAGGCGCTCACCCCGGTGCGGCGGCACGTCGTCGCGCATGACCACGGTCAGCGGCTCGGTATACCAGCCCAGCGGCTGTACCACTAATTGGGTGTAGTGACCTTTAGGGCTAGCTTCCAGCACCTGCACCGGCAGCGGTGAATCCAGGCTGGTTCGGCGGCTCACGTCCACTTCCCACGGACGCAGGAACAGATCGACCGGCCCCTGATGCGCGGAGGTATAGCCCAGCGGCCAGCGATGCGCGCCAACGTGGAACTGTCCGCCGCGAATAGTGCCCTGCAGACGGTTTACCTCGCCCATAAACTCCAGCACGAAGCGGGTCGCCGGTTCACGCCAGAGCTGCTCCGGCTCGTCAACCTGCTCAATGTTGCCCTGGCTCATGACCACCACGCGATCCGCAACTTCCATCGCCTCTTCCTGATCGTGGGTCACGAAGACGCTGGTGAATTTCAGCTCTTCATGGAGCTGACGCAGCCAGCGGCGCAGCTCTTTACGCACCTGCGCATCCAGCGCGCCGAAGGGTTCATCCAGCAGCAGAATTTGCGGCTCAACGGCCAGCGCGCGCGCCAGCGCCACGCGCTGTTTCTGCCCGCCGGACAGCTGGGCCGGGAAACGATCCGCCAGGTGAGCCAGCTGCACCATCTCCAGCAGTTTGGTCACTTTCGCCTTAATAGTTGCCGCATCCGGACGTTCGCGACGCGGCAGCACGGTCAGGCCAAACGCGATGTTGTCGAACACGGTCATGTGGCGGAACAGCGCGTAGTGCTGGAACACAAAGCCTACTTTACGATCGCGGGCGTGCAGACGGCTCACGTCGGTGCCGTGGAAGCGGATGTGCCCGCTGGTCTGATGCTCAAGCCCGGCGATAATACGCAGCAGCGTGGTTTTGCCCGAGCCGGACGGCCCCAGCAGCGCCACCATTTGTCCGGAAGGGATATCCAGCGAGATATCATTCAGCACCTGGGTGCGACCAAAAGACTTCTTAATATTGGCAATCTCAATGCTCATGATTTCCCTCCTGATGCTGACGTTTTTCCTGATTTTCTAAACGCCACTGCACCACACTCTTCAAAAACAGGGTCAAGATGGCCATCAGCGTCAGCAACGCTGCGGCAGTAAACGAGCCGATGGTGTTGTAGTCCTGCTGCAGCAGCTCAATCTGGAGCGGCAGCGACAGGGTTTCACCCCGGATGGAGCCGGAGACGACGGAAACGGCACCGAACTCACCAATCGCGCGGGCGTTGGTCAGCACCACGCCGTAAAGCAGCGCCCAGCGGATATTTGGCAGCGTCACGCGACGGAACATCTGCCAGCCAGACGCGCCCAGCAGCACCGCCGCTTCGTCTTCGTTGCTCCCCTGGCTTAACATCACCGGCACCAGCTCACGCACCACAAACGGACAGGTCACGAAGATGGTGACCAGCACCATGCCCGGCCAGGCGAACATGATCTGCAGGTTATGCTCGTCCAGCCAGCCGCCCAACGGGCCGTTGGAGCCGTAAAAGAGCAGGTACACCAGACCCGCCACCACCGGCGATACGGCGAAAGGAATGTCCAGCAGGGTCAGCAGCAGCTGACGTCCCGGGAAGTTAAAGCGGGTTACCAGCCAGGCCAGCAGGGTCCCGAACACGAGGTTCACCGGCACGGTGATCAGCGCAATCAGCACGGTCAGCCAGATGGCATGCAGCATATCCGGGTTCGCCAGGTTTTCCAGCGCGGGCATCAGGCCCTTGCTGAATGCCTGAACAAAGATATAAACCGTCGGCACGACGAGAATGAGGGCGGAAACCAGTACGCCCGCCCCAATCAGAAACCATTTACCCCAGTTGATGCGGGGTGCATCGTATCGCTTCAATTGCGTAACTTCCGCCATCAGTGACCTACCACACGTCGACCAAAGCGACTTTGCAGAGTGTTAATTGAGTACAGCAGCAGCAGCGACGCCGCCAGGATCACCGAGGCAATCGCGCTCGCCGCCGGATAATCAAACTCCTGCAAACGGATGAAAATCATCAGCGAGGTGACTTCTGTTTTCCAGGCGATGTTCCCGGCGATAAAAATCACCGCGCCGAACTCACCGAGGCTGCGGGTAAACGACAGCGCGACGCCCGCCATCAGCGCCGGAGAGAGCTCCGGCAGAACCACCTTCCGGAAGCTCTGCCAGCGCGTGGCACCCAGCGTTTCCGCCGCTTCTTCGTATTCCGGCCCCAACTCTTCCAGCACAGGCTGCACGGTACGGACCACAAACGGGATGCTGGTAAAGGCCATCGCCACCGCGATACCGAGCCAGGTGTAGGTCACTTTGATGTCAAATTTCGCCAGCCACTCGCCGTACAGCCCGTTCACGGAGAAGAGCGACGCGAGGGTTAAGCCCGCCACTGCAGTCGGCAGCGCAAACGGCAGATCCATCAGGGCGTCAAGCAGCGTGCGGCCCGGGAAGCGATAGCGGGTTAAAATCCACGCCATCAGCAGGCCAAACACGCCGTTAAAAATGGAGGCGACAAACGCCGACAGCAGCGTCACCTTATAGGCCGCCACCACCTGCGGGTTGGTGACCACGTCCCAGTATTGCGCCCAGCTCATCTGAGCAAGCTGCATCACCAGCGCGCTGAGCGGCAACAGCAGGATCAGGCAGACGAACAGCAGGCTGGTCCCGAGGCTTAAGGTAAAACCCGGCAGCACGCGTTTTGTCGAAACTGCAAACATTACTTATGCCCCGCCGCCAGCAGTTTGTCTAACTCACCGCCGCTGGCAAAATGCGTTTTCATCACATCAGGCCAGGAGCCGAAATGATCTTCCACGCGGAACAAATCGGTCTGCGGGAACTTATCTTTCAGCTTGTTCATTACGTCCGGGTTATTCACGCGGTAGTAGTAATCGGTAATGATGGTCTGCGCCTGCGGGCTGTACAGGTAGTTGAGATAGGCTTTTGCCGCTTTCTCGGTACCGTTCGCCTGCACGTTTTTATCCACCCATGCCACCGGGAACTCGGCCAGGATGTTGGTTTTCGGGATAACGACCTCGAAGCCCTGCGCTTCGTACTGTTTGCGGATGTTATTCACTTCCGATTCAAAGCTGATCAGAACATCGCCGAGACCGCGTTCCGCGAAGGTCGTTGTCGCCCCGCGGCCGCCGGTATCAAACACTTCGACGTTTTTCAGGAACTGGGTCATGAACTGCTCGGTTTTGGCTTTATCATTACCGTCAGCCTTGTCCGCCGCGCCCCACGCGGCTAAATAGGTATAACGCGCGTTACCGGAAGTTTTTGGATTCGGGAAAATCAGCTTCACGTCGGAACGCACCAGGTCGCTCCAGTCGTGGATATTCTTCGGGTTGCCCTTACGCACCAGGAAGCCCATGGTGGAATAGAACGGGGAGCTATTGTTCGGCAGTCGGCTCTGCCAGTCTGCCGGGATCAGCTTACCTTTGTCGTGCAGGATCTGCACGTCAGTCACCTGGTTGTAGGTCACCACATCCGCTTTCAGGCCCTGCAAAATCGCCAGCGCCTGCTTGGACGACCCGGCGTGGGACTGCTTGATGGTCAGCTTGTCGCCGTTATTATCTTTCGCCCACTGCTGTTCAAACGGTGGATTAAGGGCGGCAAACAGCTCGCGGGAGACGTCATACGAACTGTTCAACAGTTCAGTCGCCTGCGCCTGTGCCACCAGCAGTAAACCTGCCAGCGCCAGAGTTCCTTTTTTCAGTACAGTAACGGCCATTGCGCACCCTTATAAATGTGATGACTATCTTATAGTCATAATATTTATAACGGGGATGAAAGGAGTAACGGTTTTATATACCGTTTGGTGATTTAGAAGCAGAAAAGGGAATAAGGGGGAGGCCTGATGCCCTCACCCCGGCCCTCTCCCACAGGGAGAGGGAGAAAGGACATTACAGCGCCAGCAGACGCTCAACGGACGGCGCAAAGTAGTAGCCGCCGGTCACCGGTTTGGTGAAGCGCAACATGGCGTCGCGCTTGCCGTCGGTATCGCCGAACATGCTCAGCAGCTGCTGCTCAATGTTATACAGGCGCGCGCAGTACGCGCAGAAGTAGAGGCCGTGCGTGCCGCTTGCCGTGCCGTAAGGCAGGCTCTGGCGGACAATCTTCAGCCCTTTGCCGTCTTCTTTGAGGTCAACGCGGGTCAGGTGAGAGGTCACAGGACGGTCGTCGCCGTCGATCTCTTCGTTGGCTTCTTTAGTGCGGCCAATCATCATCTCCTGGTCGTGCACGCTCATGCGGTTAAGCTGCTTGAGGTTGTGCTCCCAGCGCTGCACGAACACGTAGCTGCCGCCCGCGTCCACGCCGTCTTTGATTACCGCGACTTCACGACGCGTCTCTTCACCCGCCGGGTTTTCGGTGCCGTCGACGAAGCCGCTCAGATCGCGCTCTTCCACCCAGCGGAAGCCGTGAACCTCTTCCTGCACCTCAATGCTGTCGCCAAAGGCCGCTACTGCCGCCTGGGCAACGGAGAAGTTCACGTCGTGACGCAGGGAGAGAATGTGGATCAGCACGTCGTACTGGGTTGCCGGAGCCAGACCTTTGCCGTAAGGGATGAAGTCTTTCAGCTCTTCCGCCCCTTCGCCACCGCTCAGCTGACGCCAGACGTTATTGCCAAAGGCAACAACCGCGCCGAGGTGGGCTTCAGGGAATTTGGCCTGGAAGGTGGCCAGCTTATCAACAAACGCTTTACTGGCCGCACGCAGGGCATCCACGTCCCCTTTAACATTGGCTTCAATCCAAATCGCCGCGCGGCAATGTTCTGGCAAAATGCCACTCTGAACCTGAGACATCGCTCCTCCTGAAATAAAGATGCCACGTCAGCGTGGCATTGATGGCGGCTATTATACCCGGATTTCAGCAAGGCGGTTTGTTCAGGCGCAAATTACTGCTTCCAGAGTATTTTGCTCACTTTCCAGCTCTTAAGCGTGTCGTCAGACGGCATCAGACCTTCCGGGCCGCTCCAGGTTCCGGTGAAGACATAGCTGATGTGCTGGCTGCCTTCAGCCTTACATTCCACCGCGACCTTGTCGTCAGACGGCAGGCTGGTGCAGTTGCCAAAGGCCTGCTTATAAAGGTCGCTGAACGCCGTCCCCACCTTCACACCGCTCGCCGTCGGAATATCCTCATCCATCACAGCGATACGGTTTACGGTGCCTTTGTCACCGTTAATCACCAGCGCCAGCTTGTCGCCCTTCAGCGCTTCGTAATAGCGAACAATATTGCCATTCTCCGTTTTCATGCCGCTGCGCAGGCGGTAATCGCCGCTGAGCGCATCCTGAATGGCGTCCTGATCCAGCGACGTCGCGGCGGTAATTTTCCCCACGCCCTGCTCGGTCACTTCCGTTGATGAGCCAAACCAGTTCCACGGATACGCGGCGGACCAGTTAATGGAGGAGAGCGTCGAACAGCCGGTCAACGCCAGCGGGAGAGCGCATAAAAGTAAACGCAGCGATTTCATTGAAACGTCCTTTCTTGTTAAATCAACGCTTGTTGGAGTGCGACATCGGCAAAAAGTGCCGGATTAATCATCCTGATGCGCAAAACAGGCGCGAAGACGCGGGTTGGTCAGCAGCCACAGCAGCGCCACAATATCGGCAACCACCAGCGCAACGCCGGTGCCCGTCAGCGGCTCACCGTACCACCAGAGTACCGGCTGCCAGAAGAGCAGCGCAACCTGGGCGAGGATCAGCAGCCAGCGAAGCGCGCGCCAAAAACGTGGTATCAAATGCCGCCGTCCGCTGACCAAAAAAGCCAGTACGGCCGGAATGCCCGGCAGTAATCCGATCCAGAATGCATCGTGATCGGGATAGAAGAGATTCAGCAGCGTATCGCCCTGCCCGCGCGACGCTCCGGCCATTACAAACAGCACCCAGGTGCGGGCCTGGAGCAGCAAAACGCACCAGAATAAAAAGGGCAGCCTGACGCGGCCCTGCGCGTCATAGTCTGCCGGATGGATCTCAGTACTCTTCATCTTCGATCAGACGCTTTCCTAAACTCAGCACATCGGAATGCTCGTAGCCCAGACGCTCATACATGACCAGCACCACGTCGTTATCTTCCCGCACCATGATCTGGATTTTCGGGCAGCCGCGGGCGATCAGCTTCTTCTCGAGCCGGTTCAGCAGCGCATTGGCGATGCCGCGGCCACGGTATTCCGGGTGGACGCCCAGATAATAGGCCGAGCCGCGGTGGCCGTCATAACCGCCCATGACCGTCCCCACAACCTCGCCATTGACTTCCGCGACCAGAAACAGACTGACGTCGTGATTCAACTTACGTTCGATATCCATTTCCGGATCGTTCCACGGACGCAGCAGATCGCAGCGCTCCCAAAGGGTGATCACCTCTTCGAAATCTTCCTGGCGAAAAACGCGTATCTCCATGGTATTAACCGCCTTTTCGGGTTTAAAAACAGTGATTATGGCGCGAAGCTCGCCTTTCGCCAATAACCGGGGAAAATCTCGCCAAAATTTGGCATAATGTCACTTTGTCACGTATTGAAATGAAAAGTAAAACAATTCTCAACATGGACTGTCGTAACGGGAAACACGATACGATATAACACCAGGACCCCATTTTTTAGTATTCAGGCCGCATGAGCACATTCAAACCATTAAAAGCACTCACATCGCGTCGTCAGGTTCTCAAAGCGGGGCTGGCGGCCTTAACGTTAACGGGCATCGCAAAGCAGGCTCAGGCAAAAGACGAGAGCACGCTCAAAACCAGTAACGGACACAGCAAACCGAAAACCAAAAAGCCGGGCGCGAAGCGTCTGGTAATGCTCGACCCGGGCCACGGCGGTATTGATACCGGCGCCATCGGCAAAAACGGGTCAAAAGAAAAACACGTCGTGCTGGCAATTGCAAAAAATGTGCGCGCAATTTTACGCAGCAACGGCATTGACGCCCGTCTGACGCGCTCTGGCGACACCTTTATTCCGCTGTATGACCGCGTTGAGATCGCCCACCAGCACGGTGCGGATCTGTTTATGTCGATTCACGCCGACGGCTTCACCAACCCTTCTGCGGCCGGCGCCTCGGTGTTTGCACTCTCTAACCGTGGCGCCAGTAGCGCCATGGCAAAATACCTCTCCGACCGCGAAAACCGGGCGGATGAAGTCGCCGGGAAGAAAGCCACTGACAAAGACCACCTGCTACAGCAGGTGCTGTTCGACCTCGTGCAGACGGATACGATTAAAAACAGCCTGACGCTCGGCTCGCATATTCTGAAGAAAATTAAGCCGGTGCATCGTCTGCACAGCAAAGGCACCGAGCAGGCGGCGTTCGTGGTCCTGAAATCGCCGTCCATCCCGTCCGTGCTGGTGGAAACGTCCTTCATTACCAACCCGGAAGAAGAGCGGCTCCTCGGCACCACGGCGTTTCGTCAGAAGATCGCCAACGCTATCGCCTCCGGCATTATCAGCTACTTCAACTGGTTCGATAACCAAAAAGCGCACTCCAGGAAACGTTGATGAAACCCGATGCTCAACTGGTCAAAACCTTCCTGCTGCAGCTGCAGGATGAGATCTGCCAGAAACTGGCTGCCGCAGACGGCGGTGAATTTCAGGAAGATAACTGGCAGCGAGAGGCCGGAGGCGGCGGGCGCAGCCGCGTGCTGCGAAACGGCGGCATCTTCGAACAGGCAGGCGTGAATTTTTCCCACGTTCACGGCGACGCCATGCCCGCATCTGCGACGGCGCATCGTCCTGAACTGGCGGGCCGCAGCTTCGAGGCGATGGGCGTCTCGCTGGTAGTGCACCCGCACAACCCGTTCGTGCCCACCAGCCACGCCAACGTGCGCTTTTTCATTGCGGAAAAACCAGGCGCCGACCCGGTCTGGTGGTTCGGCGGCGGTTTCGATTTAACGCCCTACTACGGCTTCGAAGAAGATGCCGTGCACTGGCACACCACCGCGCGGGATCTTTGCCTGCCGTTTGGCGAAGACGTCTACCGGAAATTTAAAAAGTGGTGCGACGACTACTTTTACCTGAAGCACCGCGATGAGCAGCGCGGCATCGGCGGGCTGTTCTTTGACGATCTCAACACGCCTGATTTTGATACCGCGTTCAGCTTTATGCGCGCGGTAGGCGAAGGCTATACCGACGCTTATCTGCCGATTGTCGAGCGCCGTAAAAATACCGACTACGGCGTGCGCGAGCGCGAGTTCCAGCTTTACCGCCGCGGGCGCTACGTGGAGTTCAACCTGGTGTGGGATCGCGGGACGCTGTTCGGCCTGCAGACCGGCGGGCGCACGGAGTCGATTCTGATGTCGATGCCGCCGCTGGTACGCTGGGAGTACTGCTACGAGCCAAAAGAAGGCAGCCCGGAGGCTGCCTTGCGTGAGTTTATTCAGGTTCGGGACTGGGTGTAGCCCTTATGCCCTCTCCCTTTGGGAGAGGGTAAAAATTACAGCGGCTGCGTCTGCGCCTCAACCACCGCCAGCGCCACCATATTCACGATACGACGCACGGAGGCAATCGGCGTTAACACGTGCACCGGTTTCGCCACGCCCATCAGTACCGGCCCTACGGTCACCCCTTCAGAGCTGGAGACGCGCAGCAGGTTATAGCTGATACGCGCCGCTTCCACGTTCGGCATAATCAGTATGTTGGCCGATCCCTTCAGCGGGCTGTCCGGCATACGTTCGTTACGGATGCTCTCCACCAGCGCGGCATCGCCGTGCATTTCCCCGTCAATCATCAGCTCCGGCGCACGCTCGCGCACCAGCTCCAGCGTCTGACGCATTTTGCAGGCCGCCGCGGATTTAGACGAACCAAAGTTAGAGTGCGACAGCAGCGCCACCTTCGGCTCGATACCAAAGCGACGCACGGTCTCGGCGGCCATCACCGTGATTTCCGCCAGCTCGTCCGGGGTCGGATCGTCGTTAACGTAGGTGTCAGCAATAAAGGTGTTGCCGCTCGGCAGCAGCAGCGCGTTCATCGCCCCGGCGGTATGGACGCCGTCGCGATAGCCGAAGATCTCCTGCACCACGCTAAAGTGCTCGTGATAATCGCCGATGGTGCCGCAGATCAGCGCGTCCGCCTCGCCGCGATGCACCATGATCGCGCCGATCACCGTGGTGTTGCTGATCACCGCTTTCTGCGCCTGCTCCTGGGTGATCCCCCGGCGCTTCATGATCGCGTAGTATTCGCTCCAGTACTCTTTGAAGCGGGGATCGGATTCGTTGTTCACGATCTCGAAGTCGACGCCCGGCTTGATCTGCAGGCCCAGCTTCTGGATGCGCATCTCAATCACGCTCGGACGACCAATCAGGATCGGTTTCGCCAGTCCTAAGGTGATCAGCTCCTGGGTGGCGTGCAGCACGCGCGCCTCTTCCCCTTCCGCCAGCACCACGCGCTTCGCGTCTGCGCGCGCCTGAGAGAAGATCGGCTTCATGAACAGGTTCGTTTTATAGACAAACTCGGTGAGCTTATCGACGTACGCGTCGAAATCATGGATCGGACGCGTCGCTACGCCGGAGTCCATCGCCGCTTTGGCCACCGCTGGTGCAATCTTAACAATCAGACGCGGGTCGAACGGTTTGGGAATGATGTAGTCCGGGCCGAAGCTCAGATCCTGATCGCCGTACGCGGACGCAACCACTTCGCTCTGCTCGGCGTGCGCCAGCTCCGCGATGGCGTGAACGGCGGCAAGCTTCATCTCTTCGTTGATCGCCGTTGCGCCAACGTCCAGCGCGCCGCGGAAGATGAACGGGAAGCAGAGCACGTTGTTGACCTGGTTCGGGTAGTCCGAACGGCCGGTACAGATGATGGCGTCTTCGCGCACCGCTTTCGCCAGCGGCGGCAGGATTTCCGGTTCCGGGTTCGCCAGGGCCAGGATCATTGGCGCACGCGCCATCTTCTTCACCATCTCCTGGGTCAGTACTTTCGGACCCGAGCAGCCGAGGAAGATATCCGCGCCGTCAATCACGTCGTCCAGGGTGCGCTTACCGTCGTCGTCGACCGCGTACGCCGCTTTGGTTTCCGCCATGTTCGGTTCGCGGTCTTTATAGATAACGCCTTTGGAGTCGCAGACCACAATGTTGTGTTTCTGCATACCCAGCGCTACCAGCAGGTTCATACAGGCGATGGCCGCGGCGCCTGCGCCAGAAACCACCATGCGCACGTCGGAGAGATTTTTCTCTACCACGCGCAGGCCGTTGAGGATCGCGGCGGTGCTGATAATCGCGGTTCCGTGCTGGTCATCATGGAACACGGGAATGTTCATACGCTCGCGCAGCTTCTGCTCGATATAGAAACATTCCGGCGCTTTGATGTCTTCCAGGTTGATCCCGCCGAAGGTCGGTTCCAGCGCGGCCACCACGTTGATGAATTTGTCAGGATCGAGTTCATCCACCTCGATATCGAACACGTCGATACCGGCGAATTTCTTAAACAGCACCCCCTTCCCTTCCATCACCGGCTTACCGGCCAGCGCGCCGATGTTGCCCAGCCCCAGCACCGCCGTGCCGTTAGAGATCACGGCGACAAGGTTGCCGCGCGCGGTATATTTGTAGGCCGCCAGCGGGTCTTTTTCGATTTCCAGACACGGGGCTGCGACGCCCGGCGAATAGGCCAGCGCCAGATCGCGCTGGGTTGCCAGCGGCTTGGTTGGGGAGACCTGGATTTTGCCCGGGACAGGGAACTCGTGAAAATCGAGGGCACTCTGTTTCAACTGCTCATCCATCTTATTTTTCCTTTCACGTATCGGTCAAAAGGGTGACGTAAGCGATCCTGATGCACACCCTGGTGTGCCGCCTAGTATCGCCTCATGCCGCCTCCTAAACTTTGAAGGCAGCCAAACTCTCACCATCACACATTAAAAATTGTTATCAATTTATAACAGCCATGTTACCCGTCTCAAAAGCAATGCCTCCCCCGTCTGCTATGCTTTTTTGTTAAGTCCATCATGATTTTTCCAGAAGTGTGAACTAACGCACTCATCTAACTCTTTTATTTCCAAGGAGTAATTATTTATGAACCAGCTAGACGGCATCAAAAAATTCACCACCGTGGTTGCAGACAGCGGCGATATCGAGTCGATTCGCCACTATCAGCCGGAGGACGCGACCACTAACCCTTCGCTACTGCTCAAAGCTGCAGGGCTTGCCCATTTTAGCCATCTGATTGATGACGCCATTGCCTACGGTAAACAGCGCGGGAAAACGCAGGAGCAGCAGGTCGCCGAAGCCAGCGATAAGCTGGCGGTTAATTTTGGTGCGGAAATTCTTAAAAGCATCCCGGGCCGCGTCTCGACCGAAGTCGACGCCCGCCTCTCGTTCGATAAAGAAAAGAGCATTAATAAGGCGCGTCGCCTGGTGGAACTGTACGAGGAGCAGGGGATCGATAAATCACGCATTCTGATCAAGCTGGCCTCCACCTGGGAAGGCATCCGCGCGGCAGAGGTGCTGGAAAAAGAAGGCATCCACTGCAACCTGACGCTGCTGTTTTCGTTTGCCCAGGCGCGCGCCTGCGCTGAAGCGGGCGTATTCCTCGTCTCGCCATTTGTCGGGCGCATCTACGACTGGTATCAGGCGAAACAGCCGATGGATCCGTACGTGGTGGATGAGGATCCGGGCGTGAAATCGGTCCGTAATATCTACGACTACTACAAACAGCACCGCTATGAAACCATCGTGATGGGGGCCAGCTTCCGCCGTACCGAGCAGATCCTCGCCCTGGCAGGCTGCGACCGTCTGACCATCTCCCCTAACCTGCTCCAGGAGCTCCAGGACAAAGAAGAAACGGTGATCCGCAAGCTGGTGCCGACCTCCACCGTTCTGCCAAAACCGAAAGCCATGACCGAAGCGGAATTCCGCTGGGAGCACAATCAGGACGCCATGGCCGTGGAAAAACTGGCGGACGGCATCCGCCAGTTCGCCGTCGACCAGCGCAAACTTGAAGATCTTCTCGCCGCCAAACTTTAACCTTGCCACGGAGTGAACTATGTCCCGTAAAGAGCTAGCCAATGCCATTCGCGCCCTCAGCATGGATGCCGTGCAAAAAGCCAATTCCGGCCACCCCGGCGCGCCGATGGGCATGGCTGATATTGCCGAAGTGCTGTGGAACGACTTTCTGAAGCACAACCCCAATGACCCGACCTGGTACGATCGCGACCGCTTTATTCTCTCCAACGGTCACGCCTCAATGCTGCTCTACAGCCTGCTGCACCTTTCCGGCTACGATCTGCCGCTTGAGGAGCTGAAAAACTTCCGCCAGCTGCACTCCAAAACGCCGGGGCACCCGGAAATTGGCTATACCCCGGGGGTGGAAACGACGACCGGACCACTCGGTCAGGGGCTGGCCAATGCGGTCGGGCTGGCAATTGCCGAACGCACGCTGGCGGCACAGTTTAACCAGCCGGACCACGAGATTGTCGACCACTACACCTACGTGTTTATGGGCGACGGCTGCCTGATGGAGGGGATTTCCCATGAGGTCTGCTCCCTGGCGGGCACGCTGGGGCTCGGCAAGCTGATTGGCTTCTACGATCACAACGGCATCTCCATCGACGGGGAGACCGAAGGCTGGTTTACCGACGACACGGCAAAACGCTTTGAAGCCTACCACTGGCACGTGGTGCACGAGATCGACGGCCACGATCCTGAGGCGGTGAAAAAAGCGATTCAGGAAGCGCAGAGCGTGAAGGATAAACCGTCCCTGATTATCTGCCGCACGGTGATCGGCTTCGGCTCGCCGAATAAGGCGGGCAAAGAGGAAGCGCACGGCGCGGCGCTGGGCGAGGAGGAAGTCGCGCTGACCCGGCAGAAGCTGGGGTGGAAACATCCACCGTTTGAGATCCCGAAAGAGATCTACAGAGCCTGGGATGCCCGTGAGGCGGGTGAAAAGGCCCAGCAGTCCTGGAACGAGAAGTTTGCCGCCTACAAAAAAGCACACCCGGATCTCGCCGCCGAGTTTTCCCGACGCATGAGCGGCGGCCTGCCGGAGGACTGGGACGATAGAACCCAGGCGCTGATTGAAAACCTGCAGTCCAACCCGGCGAAAATCGCCACCCGCAAGGCGTCGCAAAATACCCTGAACGCAATCGGCCCTCTCCTGCCCGAACTGCTCGGCGGCTCGGCGGATCTGGCGCCCAGCAACCTGACCATCTGGTCGGGTTCAAAATCGCTGAAAGAGGACATCGCCGGGAACTACATCCACTACGGCGTGCGCGAGTTTGGGATGACCGCCATTGCCAACGGCATCGCCCATCACGGCGGGTTTGTGCCGTACACCGCCACCTTCCTGATGTTCGTCGAGTACGCCCGTAACGCGGCGCGCATGGCGGCCTTAATGAAGGCGCGGCAGATTATGGTCTATACCCATGACTCCATCGGACTCGGGGAAGACGGGCCTACGCACCAGGCGGTTGAACAGCTGGCAAGCCTGCGCCTGACGCCCAACTTCAGCACCTGGCGTCCGTGCGATCAGGTCGAAGCGGCGGTGGGCTGGAAGCTGGCGGTGGAACGCCACAACGGCCCAACGGCACTGATCCTGTCACGCCAGAACCTGGCGCAGATTGAGCGAACCCCGGAGCAGGTGAAAAACATCGCCCGCGGCGGCTACATCCTGAAGGACAGCGGCGGCAAGCCGGACGTAATCCTGATTGCGACCGGTTCCGAGGTGGAAATCACGGTGAAAGCGGCGGAGAAACTGACTGCCGAAGGTCACGCGGTGCGCGTGGTGTCCCTGCCCTCAACGGACATTTTCGACGCCCAGGACGAGGCGTACCGGGAATCGGTCCTGCCGTCCAGCGTCGCGGCTCGCGTGGCGGTGGAAGCCGGTATTGCCGACTACTGGTACAAATATGTCGGGCTCAAAGGGGCGATTGTCGGCATGCGAGGCTACGGCGAGTCCGCCCCTGCCGACAAGCTGTTCCCGTACTTCGGCTTTACCGTTGAGAACGTGGTGGAGAAGGCGCTGAGCGTGATCTAGTGGGGTCTGCGTTGCCGGGTGGCGGCTACGCCTTACCCGGCCTACTAAAACCGCCAAACCGTAGGCCGGGTAAGCAACAGCGCCACCCGGCATAAAACTACCGCGTGATCCACAGCGTGGGCCAGGCATCTGGCCCGTTCCAGCTGTCGCAGCTGGGCTCCTCGGCGTAGCGCACCAGGCGGAAGCGCTGGCCGTCAAAACGCCAGCGCGTCTGGATCCCGCAATCGCCCAAACCGCGCCCCAGCGCGAGCGTTGTCAGCTCGCGCGTCTTTTCATCGAAGCTGGCGTTCATCAACTCCATTTCGCTCCCGTCGCCTGACGGCGTAAACGGCAGCCGCAGCCTGACGCTGCGTGCGGTGAACGGTTTTTTACGTGATACCAGCCACGCCAGATCGACCGTGTTATAGGCCCCCGCCTCGCAGCTGACGATCAGCAGCGCTTTGTCATCGGTTAACGCGGTGACGCGCACTTCCCGGCGGTTAGGATCCAGCGAGCACTGGCTTGCGTTCATCCGCCCGGTGCCATAATCCAGCAGGTCGTTCAGTTCGGCGTGGGAGAGCGGCGTCGGGGTCGGGTTGACGACCGCCACCTTTTTAAGGGCAGGAGCAGGCGGAACGCTTAACGGCGGATCGTCACCTTTCTTGATCCACGCGGTTTCGCTGCCGACGCGCTTTTGCTGCGCATCAATGAACAGCAGCGCGGCTTTCAGACCGCTCAGCGAAATAACCTGCTTGCCGTCGCGCAGGGTCAGGGCCTTCCCTTCCTGGATGTTTTTCAGAAAGGCGGTGATGGTAGCCGCATCGTCCGTTTTAAGATGCCAGGGCGTGAGCTGCCAGCGCTGTTTGTCCAGCTTCAGGGGAACGTTATCCAGCAGCAGCCGGGGGGCAATCTCTGGCTCTTTTACCGAGGGCGTATCAAGGCCGCCGAGATCGATACGCAGCGTGGCGTCCGTTTTCGCCCCGGCGCTACGGGTGAGCGTCATGACCAGACCACGGTGTTCACCCGTGTTGCGTGCGAGGCAAAAATTCTGGTTATTGCAGGTTACCTGCCAGTCGGAGAAGGCTTGCTGGGCAGGTGCAGCCCGCACCTGCGGCGCGAGGAGCACACAAAACAGGTAAAACAAAAAGACGCTGTAGCGCATGAATGACACAATCCCGGAACGAAAACGCTTAACTGGGCAGTATCTTCGTGTTCCCGCCGGGGTTGCTCAATCGGATTTATCAGATATACCCGAAAAACAGGCTATATCCGTTCGAAAGTGGTGTTCATCAGCCCGGTTGTCTGTAAATACTGCAGTAATATCACCGCTTTACCATCCCTGATTTCGCCTGAACGCACCATCTCCAGCGCCCGGGCAAAAGGAAGCTCCAGCACTTCGATATCTTCATCCTCCACGCCACCGCCCCGGTGAGTGCGCTGCGCGTCGCTGTATTCCGCAATGAAGAAATGCACAATTTCCGTTACGCCGCCCGGCGACATAAACAGCTCGAAGACCTTTTTGACCTCGCCCACTTCGAAGCCGGTCTCTTCCACGGCCTCTTTGCGGATACAAACTTCCGGCTCATCATCATCGAGCAGGCCCGCGCAGGTTTCAATCAGACGTCCGTCAGGGTTGCCATTAACCCATGTCGCCACCCTGAACTGACGGATCAGCACCACGCTCTGCTTTTCACGGTTATAGAGCAGAATGGTTGCCCCGTTGCCGCGGTCGTAGACCTCGCGCTTGTGGCGGATCACCTCACCGTTGTTACGCGTAAGGTCATAGGTGATGTTACGCAGGACAAAGTAGTTTTCAGAGAGAATTTTGTCTTTGATAACGTCAATTTTCAGGGTCATACGGGCTCCACAACACAATGAGTCGTCCTATACTACGCCGTGAATCCCGCTTTGTCGCCCGCCGGTTTAATGATGTTTTGGGGCGTTAACCCCAAGCCAGTCGAGTATCCCCTGCGCCGCATGTCGCCCTTCCGCCATTGCGGTCACCACCAGATCCGCGCCGCGAACCGCATCGCCCCCGGCGAAGATCTGTGGGTTAGTCGTCTGGTAACGGTAGCGGCTCTCGACGGAGGCAACGATCCGCCCCCGGTCGTCCGTTTCGACACCCTGCGCCTGCAGCCACGGCATCGCGTGCGGGTTAAAACCAAACGCCATGATGACCGCATCAGCCGCCATCACGAACTCGCTGCCCGCCACGGGAACGGGCCGACGCCGTCCCTGCGCGTCCGGTTCACCGAGCTCGGTACGCAGCATCCGGATACCGTTGATCTTACCGTTCGGATCCAGCGTCAGCTCAACCGGCTGGACGTTAAATTCAAACGCCGCACCCTCTTCTCGGGCGTTCTTCACCTCTTTCTTCGAGCCAGGCATATTGGCCTCATCCCGACGATAGGCGCAGGTCACCTTTGCCGCGCCGTTGCGTAACGCGGTGCGGACGCAGTCCATCGCGGTATCGCCCCCGCCAAGCACCACCACGTTTAAGCCCTGGGTATCGATAAACGGTTCGCTGGCCGTCGACTCCAGCCCCATAACATGGCGCGTGTTACCTACAAGGAAAGGCAGCGCGTCATAGACCCCAGGCGCGTCCTCGTGCGGGATACTCGCCTTCATCGAGCGGTAGGTTCCCACGCCAATAAACAGGGCGTCGTACTCGTGCTTTAACTGCGACATCGACACGTCCTGGCCCACCTCGCAGTTCAGCTCGAAGCGGATCCCCATCGCGGTAAATATCTCTCTGCGCCGCGCGAGCAGCGATTTGTCCAGCTTGAATGCCGGGATGCCAAAGGTCAGCAATCCGCCAATTTCCGGATGCCGGTCATAGACAGTCACACTCGCGCCGCTGCGCGCCAGCACGTCGGCGCACGCCAGCCCGGCGGGCCCGGCGCCGACGATCGCGACACGTTTACCTGTCGGCGTGACGGCGGACATATCTGGCCGCCAGCCCATCGCCAGCGCCCGATCGGAGATATAGCGCTCAATGTTACCGATGGTCACGGATCCCGCCTCTTCACGTATTGTGCAGGCACCCTCGCATAATCGGTCCTGCGGACAGACGCGGCCGGTAATTTCAGGTAAACAGTTGGTCTGATGTGAAAGCTCGACCGCGCCGGCGATATCCCCCGCGTTGAGGCGCTCGATCCACTGCGGGATATGGTTATGCAGCGGGCAGGTCCATTCGCAAATGCTGTGCTCGCCGCATTTCAGGCAGCGCGACGCCTCGCGGGCGGCCTGCTCGTCCCGGAACGGCAGGTAAATTTCGTTAAAATGGCCCACGCGTTCTGCGGCAGCGAGTTTATCGGGCTCGCCGCGCGGCGGCGCCGCCTGCATCTGCTGCAGTTTGGTGCGAGAAGCGTCTTCTCTGACGGCCTCCGCATGCCAGGGCTGCGCTTCCAGGCAGGCCGTGCGCTGGCGGCGCGATTTTGCCAGAGTATCAAGGACAGCAGGCGTCGCCAGTGAGAGGACATCTGCCGGGCAATTTTCAATACAGGCCGGGCCGCGTGGCCGCGTCAGACAGAGATCGCATTTATTCGCTGAGGCCTTCACGCCGCCGTTGTCGAGCGGGGTGACGATAATCTCCATCGTGCCAAACGGGCAGGCCACCGCGCAGGCCTTACAGCCGATGCATTTTTGTTGATTCACCTGTACGCTGTCATCGCATTTGCTGATGGCGCCGTTCGGACAGCTTTGCGCGCAGGGCGCATTTTCACAGTGATGGCAGGTGACGGGGCTACTCTTCTCGCCGGACCTCAGGACCGTAATGCGGGGGTGAAAATGGCGCTCGCTCAGGACGTGCTGCTCATCGTTGTGCGCCATCACGCAGGCCACTTCGCAGGCGCGACACCCGATGCACTGCTGGCTGTTAGCCATAATAAAACGATTCATAACCACACCTGTTTTTGGTTCAATAACCTTATTCTTTGTATGAATATGGTATTTACGCATCACGGCGCGATCGGGCAATGTTCAAATGCCCGGAATGCCGAATTATTTACAGTGAACCTGTAGCAGATCAATTTTATTCAGAGAGCCGTTCTGTGACCGTCAAACGACCCGTTTCCGGAAGCCTTGCCTGGGCTTTCTTTTCGATAATTGCCTTATCCGTGCTGACCAGCACCGTCGCGCTGCTGACGCTAGCCAGCAGCCAGCGTGACGCCGAAGCCATTAATATCGCGGGTTCACTGCGCATGCAGAGCTATCGTCTGGGCTACGAGATGCAGCGCAACAGCCCTTCCCTTGCCGCGCATCGCGACAGCTGGCAACAGACGCTGAACGCGCCTGCCCTGCAGAAGCTGAACCGCTGGTACGTCCCGGACGATGTAAAAGCGCGCTACCAGCAGCTGCACGTGGCGTGGCTGGAAATGGATGCGCGCGTCGCCCGCGGCGACAGCGCGTGGTATCAAACCCACATTGAGGATTTTGTCGGCCGCATTGATGCCTTTGTGCTCGCCCTCCAGCACTACACCGAACATAAAATTCAGACGGTGACCCTGCTCTCGCTGGCGGGCGCTCTCGGGATCCTGCTGCTGACGCTATTTACCCTGCGACGCATCCGTCGCCAGGTGGTGTTGCCGCTTAACAATCTGGTGGCGGCCAGCGAACGGGTTGAGCGAGGGGAATTTGCAACCCCGGCGCCCGATACCGCCCTGCCGAACGAGCTGGGCCAACTCTCCCGCGCCTTCAACCACATGTCCGCCGAGCTGGCTACGCTCTACCGTTCGCTCGAAGCCTCGGTCGCGGAAAAGACTCGGCATTTGCATGAAGCCCACCAGCAGCTCGACATGCTGTTCAAATGCTCTCAGGCGCTGAATACCGGCCAGATAGACAGCCACTGCTTTCGGCATATCCTGCAGATTGTCCATGACTATACGCAAATGAATTATCTCGAACTGCGCACCAGCGACGACTGGCGGCTGTCTGAAGGGACGGAGTCACATGGCATTCCTTTGCAGCACCTGCCGGTACTGATGCAGGACACCCTTTATGGCGAGCTGCGCTGGCAAAGCGAGACGGACAGCGTTCCCCTTCCGCTGATGAGAAGCGTGGCGACCATGCTCGGGCGCGGGCTGTACTTTAACCAGGCGCAAAAACATTACCAGCAGCTGCTGCTGATGGAAGAGCGCGCCACCATTGCACGCGAGCTGCACGATTCGCTGGCGCAGGTGCTGTCGTATCTGCGCATTCAGCTTGCGCTGCTCAAACGCGCCGTGCCCGAGGAAAATATCCCGGCGCAGACCATCATCACCGACTTTTCCCGCGAGCTGAACAATGCCTGGCAGCAGCTGCGCGAGCTGCTCACCACCTTCCGCCTGACGCTGAACCACGCAAACTTACCCGCGGCGCTGCAGGAGTCCCTCGACGTCCTGCAGAGCCAGACGCAGGCGAAGCTGCATTTAGACTGCCGCCTCTCCTCGCTGGCGCTGGACGCGCAAAAGCAGGTGCATTTGCTGCAGATCGTGCGTGAGGCCGTGCTGAACGCCATTAAGCACGCGCAGGCCAGCGAGATCACCGTCAGCTGCGTGACCGCCGTGGACGGTACGCACAGCGTCAGCATTCGCGATAACGGCATCGGGATTGGCGAAGCCAGCGAGCCGCCGGGACATTACGGCCTGAACATTATGCGCGAACGCGCGCAACGGCTCGGCGGGATGCTGCACTTCTCGCAGCCGCAAAACGGCGGCACGCTGGTCAGCGTGACGTTCCCGGCGCCCGCGCCGTTAACGGGTAAATAACGGTAAAGGAGGACGCGCGGGAAAAAGCGCATGATAATTTACATTATCTCCTTTATTTCTCCACGTTTGACCTGGGCCTTACCGCTAAAGTTATGCGGGCAATAAACAATAATGACGTGCAGCAAAACGAGGTCACACTTTCATGGCGAATTTTTTCATCGATCGCCCCATTTTTGCCTGGGTGCTTGCCATCCTGTTGTGTCTGACAGGTGTCCTGGCGATTACTTCACTTCCTGTTGAGCAATACCCCGATCTGGCACCGCCTAACGTGCGCGTCACCGCAAACTACCCCGGCGCTTCCGCACAAACGCTGGAAAACACCGTGACGCAGGTTATCGAGCAGAACATGACGGGTCTGGATAACCTGATGTACATGTCCTCGCAAAGTAGCGCCACGGGCCAGGCGACGGTTACCCTGAGCTTTAAGGCGGGCACCGACCCGGACGAAGCGGTGCAGCAGGTGCAAAACCAGCTGCAGTCGGCCATGCGCAAGCTGCCCCAGGCGGTGCAGAATCAGGGCGTGACCGTGCGTAAAACCGGTGATACCAACATTTTAACCATCGCGTTTGTCTCGACAGATGGCTCGATGGATAAACAGGACATTGCGGACTACGTCGCCAGTAATATTCAGGATCCCATCAGCCGTATCAACGGCGTCGGGGATATCGACGCCTATGGCTCACAATACTCTATGCGCATCTGGCTCGATCCCAACAAGCTGAACAGCGTCCAGATGACGGCAACCGACGTGACGAATGCCATCAAGGCCCAGAACGCCCAGATTGCGGTGGGGCAGTTGGGGGGAACGCCGTCCGTCGATAAGCAGGCCCTGAACGCCACCATCAATTCACAATCTCTGCTGCAGACGCCGGACCAGTTCCGCAACATCACCCTGCGCGTGAATCAGGACGGGTCGGAAGTGCGTCTCGGCGATGTCGCCACGGTGGAAATGGGGGCGGAAAAATACGACTACCTGAGCCGCTTTAACGGCAATCAGGCCTCCGGTCTGGGGATAAAGCTTGCCTCGGGCGCAAACGAAATGGCCACGGCGAAACTGGTGCTGGACCGTCTGGACGAGCTTTCACAGTATTTCCCGCACGGGCTGGAGTATAAAGTCGCCTATGAAACCACCTCCTTCGTTAAAGCGTCGATCGAGGACGTGGTGAAGACCCTGCTGGAAGCCATCGCGCTGGTGTTCCTGGTGATGTACCTGTTCCTGCAAAACTTCCGCGCGACGCTGATCCCAACCATTGCCGTCCCCGTGGTGCTGCTGGGGACCTTTGCGGTGCTTTACGCGTTCGGGTACAGCATTAACACCCTGACGATGTTTGCGATGGTGCTGGCGATTGGCCTTCTTGTGGATGATGCCATCGTGGTGGTTGAAAACGTCGAGCGCATCATGAGCGAAGAAGGACTCTCGCCGCGCCAGGCGACGCGCAAATCCATGGGGCAAATTCAGGGGGCGCTGGTCGGTATCGCGATGGTGCTGTCGGCCGTCTTTATCCCGATGGCCTTCTTTGGCGGCACAACAGGGGCGATTTACCGTCAGTTCTCAATAACCATCGTCTCGGCGATGGTGCTCTCCGTGCTGGTGGCGCTGATCCTCACCCCCGCGCTGTGCGCCACCATTCTGAAACCGCTGCACAAAGGGGAGCAGCACGGGCAAAAAGGGTTCTTCGGCTGGTTTAACCGGATGTTCAACCGCAATGCCGCGCGGTATGAATCTGCCGTCGGTGGCGTGCTCCATCGCAGCCTGCGCTGGATGATGATTTACGTTGTGCTGCTGGGCGGCATGGTCTGGCTGTTTATGCATCTCCCCACCTCTTTTCTGCCGATGGAAGACCGCGGCATGTTCACCACCTCGGTGCAGCTCCCGAGCGGCGCAACGCAGCAGCAGACGCTGAAAGTGGTCCAGAAAGTGGAGCAGTACTTCTTCACCAAAGAGAAAGATAACGTTGTGTCGGTCTTCTCCACCGTGGGCTCTGGCCCGGGCGGAAACGGGCAGAACGTCGCCCGCATGTTCGTCCGCCTGAAGGACTGGGACGAGCGCGATACCCGAACGGGAACGTCATTTGCCATTATTGAACGTGCGACCAAAGCCTTTGCGCATATTAAAGAGGCGCGCGTCTTCGCCAGCAGCCCGCCGGCGATAAGCGGTCTGGGCAGTTCCGCCGGGTTTGATATGGAGCTGCAGGATCACGCCGGCGCGGGCCACACGGCGCTGATGGCGGCACGCGATAAGCTGTTAGCGCTGGCGGGCAACGATCCTGGCCTGACCCGCGTTCGCCATAACGGTCTTGACGACAGCCCGCAGCTCCAGGTGGATATCGATCAGCGTAAGGCGCAGGCGCTAGGCGTGTCGATCAACGATATCAACGACACCCTGCAAACGGCGTGGGGCTCGAGCTATGTGAATGACTTTATGGATCGCGGCCGCGTGAAAAAAGTGTATGTCCAGTCCGCCGCGCCGTTCCGCATGCTGCCGGATGATATAAACCGCTGGTTTGTCAGGAATAACGCTGGCGGCATGGTGCCGTTCTCCGCGTTTGCCACCTCGCGCTGGGAGAGCGGTTCGCCGCGTCTGGAGCGCTATAACGGCTACTCTGCGGTTGAAATCGTCGGGGAAGCTGCGCCGGGCGTCAGTACCGGTACCGCTATGGATACCATGGAAAAACTGGTCCAGCAGCTGCCCGCCGGTTTTGGTCTGGAGTGGACGGCCATGTCCTACCAGGAGCGTCTCTCCGGGGCACAGGCTCCCGCACTTTACGCGCTCTCTCTGCTGGTGGTCTTCCTCTGCCTAGCCGCACTGTATGAAAGCTGGTCGGTACCGTTCTCGGTCATGCTGGTCGTGCCCCTTGGCGTCATCGGTGCGCTGCTGGCGACCTGGATGCGCGGCCTCGAGAACGATGTTTACTTCCAGGTGGGTCTGCTCACCGTGATTGGGCTATCGGCGAAAAACGCCATTCTGATCGTTGAATTTGCCAACGAGATGAATGCCAAAGGCCACGAGCTGATGGCCGCCACGCTGCACGCCTGCCGTCAGCGCTTACGCCCGATCCTGATGACGTCGCTGGCGTTTGTCTTTGGCGTACTGCCGATGGCAACCAGTACGGGTGCAGGCTCCAGCAGCCAGCATGCCGTCGGGACGGGAGTGATGGGCGGCATGATTTCGGCCACCATCCTGGCCATTTACTTCGTGCCGTTGTTCTTTGTGCTGGTGCGTCGTCGCTTCCCGCTAAAGGAACGCGCTGAGTAAGTGATTGAAATAAAAAAAGGCGGCTTTATCGGCCGCCTTTTTATTGTGTGATTAATTCACACTATGGTTATTTTACTTATTTTAGTGCTCTTGCAATTCTTACTGAATGTCATTTACGAAGCATGCCTTCGATAAAATCTTTCCAGTTCCCCAGTTCACGTTCAATCATAACAACCTCTCTTATTATTATGCGCATTCTACAAAAACGGACCATCATTGTGAAGACTATTTAACCAATTGCTGTGATTGTACCCCACGTCCTGCGGGGATTTATGATAAATATGAACGGAGAGGCCTCAATTTTTTGTGACGGCTAGCAATATTTTGAAATAACCCTCCGAACGGGTGAGTTTTATTTTACCCGCTGAGTTTATTCGAAATTTAAACTTTATGGACATCTATGCTTAAAGGATGAAAGAATATTCAGCGTACAGATGTGAGTTGAATTAAGAAGAAGCGTAAATCCAGACGATTCCTGAATGTGTTATATTCCACTTAAGGATATATCTTCGAATTTACTGAACATTTAATCATCATTAGGTCAAAAGGATTCACCATGGTTGTGATGTACGGCATTAAAAATTGCGACACCATCAAAAAAGCCCGCCGCTGGCTGGAAGCAAACGACGTGGAGTATCGCTTTCACGATTACCGTGCAGACGGGCTTGATGCAGAATTTCTGCATAGCGCGATCGGCGAGCTGGGGTGGGAAGCCCTGCTGAACACCCGCGGCACCACCTGGCGTAAGCTGGACGAATCTCTGCGCGCCAGCATCAACAACGCCGACAGCGCGGCAAAACTGATGCTCGACATGCCGGCAATTATCAAACGCCCATTGCTCTGCGCGCCAGGGCAGCCTATGCTGCTGGGTTTCAGTGAAACCCTTTATTCCGACTTTTTTCGTTGAGGTGTAGTTTATGTCATGCCCGGTCATTGAGCTGACTCAGCAGCTTATTCGCCGTCCTTCCCTTAGCCCGGACGACGCAGGTTGTCAGGCACTTATGATTGAGCGCCTGCGTGCCATCGGTTTTACCGTTGAACGCATGGATTTTGGCGATACTCAGAACTTCTGGGCGTGGCGCGGACAGGGCGAAACGCTGGCCTTTGCCGGGCATACTGACGTCGTTCCCGCCGGTGACGCGGATCGCTGGATTAACCCGCCGTTTGAACCGACCATCCGCGACGGCATGCTGTTTGGTCGCGGCGCGGCAGACATGAAAGGCTCGCTGGCGGCGATGGTCGTGGCGGCAGAGCGCTTTGTGGCTCAGCATCCAAACCACAAAAACCGTCTGGCGTTTTTAATCACCTCCGACGAAGAAGCCAGCGCCCATAACGGCACCGTGAAGGTTGTTGAAGCGCTGATGGCGCGTAACGAGCGTCTCGACTACTGCCTGGTCGGTGAGCCGTCCAGTACCGAAGTGGTGGGCGATGTCGTCAAAAACGGGCGCCGCGGCTCGCTGACCTGTAACCTGACCATTCACGGCGTTCAGGGGCACGTGGCTTACCCGCATCTGGCCGATAACCCGGTCCATCGCGCTGCGCCGATGCTGAGCGAACTGGTGGGCATCGAGTGGGATAAAGGCAACGAATTCTTTCCGCCAACCAGCATGCAGATTGCGAACGTCAAGGCCGGGACCGGCAGCAATAACGTGATCCCGGGTGATTACTTCGTCCAGTTTAACTTCCGCTTCAGCACCGAACTGACCGATGAGATGATCAAGGCGCGCGTTATCGCGCTGCTGGAAAAATATCACCTGCGCTACACCGTGGAGTGGTGGCTTTCCGGCCAGCCGTTCCTGACGCAGCGTGGCAAACTGGTGGATGCGGTGGTGAACGCCATCGAGCACTATAATGAAATTAAGCCACAGCTGCTGACAACGGGTGGCACCTCAGACGGACGCTTTATCGCCCGTATGGGCGCCCAGGTTGTCGAACTGGGTCCAGTGAACGCAACCATTCATAAAATCAATGAGTGTGTCAATGCGGCAGATTTGCAACTGCTGGCCCGTATGTATCAACGTATTATGGAGCAACTCGTCGCCTGACGAACGCTCTGAGAGGAATAGCGAATGGATTGGCTTTCAAAGTACTGGTGGATTCTGGTGTTGGTTTTTCTGGTTGGCGTACTGCTGAACGTGATTAAAGATCTTAAGCGCGTTGACCATAAAAAATTTCTCGCCAACAAACCGGATCTTCCCCCGCACCGTGATTTTAACGACAAGTGGGACGATGACGACGACTGGCCGAAGAAGGACCAGAAGAAGTAATCCCCTCACCCCCAGCCCCTCTCCCCAGAGGGGCGAGGGGAGCCATGTTCCCTCCCCCTTAGAGGTGAGGGGAAATAATCACATAAACTCTACAATATCATCGTTATCCGGCTTACCGCCGCTGAGCGCTTCATCAAAGTAGTGCTTCGGTACGGTATAGCGCAAACGATCGAGCGCGAACTGCATGCTACGGTCGTCAATCGCGTGGCCCAGCTCGTCAACGATATCCAGCGTCACGTCCCCACCTTCGCGAATCAGCGCTTCCTGAGCGGCAACCGCATGCGATAGCTCAATCACCCGGTCTTCACCACCGTGGATCAGGTGGATCGTGGTCTGCGTGGTCGCGCTTGTCGGTAACGTCGCAAAACGGCCGTTAAACGCAATGACGCGTGACGCCAGACCCGGCTGCGCTTTTACGCTTTCCAGCGACATGATTGACCCCTGCGAGAAGCCAATCAGCGCGGTCGCGTCGGCACCCACGCCGCTCTGCTGCTGCCAGTAGCGGACGATGTCGATAAAGGTGGGCATGATGGCGTCGATGCGAGCCTGACGGTTCTCTTCCGTCACGCCCTGAACAGAGAACCACTGGCGTCCGTTCGGACCGCATGGCTCTACGCCACCGATGCTGACAATCAATGCCTCCGGAAAAACGGGCGCAAACCAGCTGCCAATCTGACCCATATTGACGGCATTATCGCCAACGCCATGAAACAGAAGCAGTAACTGTTTAGCCGGTTTGTCAGGGCTTTGAACAACAAAATGGTCGTGTTTCATGGTGGTCTCCTTAATAGATGACCTGGATTCTACGCCTCCCGACGTGAATGACCATGCCACTTTACTGAAGAAGTCATTGAAAAAATTGCCATTGCAAAATGTCTTCTTTCAACTGCTGGCTACGGAGATAATCAAGACTTTCAATCGCTTGCGCGGTTTCATTTCGCAACGTTGCCAGCAACGCTTTTCGCCCGACGTCTTCCGTTTTTCCGTCCATTTTCCCGCGCAGGGCCGGAAGCGGCATATCCACGGTTAACAACAGCCGCGTCAGTGCGGCAACCGAGGTTGAAAACGCCCGATGAGCAAAAGCAAACCCCGCCAGCTCCAGCCAGTCGTCATTATTAAGGGTAGCTTCCCAGCCGTCTTCCACGGGGATCTTTTCACCGTTCCAGGCCGATAGCACCCGCGCATCGCGCTTCAGACGACGCTGCGCCTGTTCACACAGCTGACGCCCGGCCTCGCTCTGGGGCAGCAAGGCCATCGCGGTGTAGCAGCCGCTGCTGGCTTCACGATGGCTGCCCATCCGCACCAGCACAAACCCACATTGCTGCCAGAAACGCCACAGCTCATCGGTATAACCAAAGCTCACCGACAGATAGTCTTCGCCGCTGGCGCCGCGAACAAGCGCCTGGCCAATCCCTTCCCGCTGACGGTGAGGATGTACGGCAATGCGGGTCACCCGTCGTCCTCTGAGCGTCGCCGCCAGCGGAGAGCCGCCGTGCGCCGCAAGAGACTGCGCCACCAGGTTACCGCGCGGACGCCGGTATCCTGCCCACACGGCGCGGCTAAGCTCGGGGGAGAGCCCGCCCTCCTCCACCAGCCAGAGCGCCCCGGCGATAACCGGATTCGTTTCGGCAACGGCAAACTGCTGCCCGGGCGCGTCCATCATGCGGCGTAAATCGAGCGGCGAGGTACGATAATGCGCCGCGCAGAGGAGCTCGTATACGCTCGCTGCAAGCGCCGGGCGGCTTTCCCATGCCGTCGGCGTCAGAGACGTTAAACGCACCTCCCCTTCCGGGCGTCGGTCAATCAGCGTATCGTCAAACAGCAGCGCGCTGGCAACAACCCGCTCAAGCGGGCAGCCCGCCGCCCAGCGTACCGGTGTAGATAAGCTGTAGCGCTGCAGCCCGGCAAACCGACCGCAGAATTTAAGCAAGAATCCCCGGCCCGTCCCCTCATATCCCTGCACCGTGGTGGTCAACAGCACGCGAGGGAAACGGGCAACTAGCTTTTCAAGCAGAGGTCCGGGGATCGCAGCGGCTTCATCGACAATTAGCCAGTCAGCCCGGTGTGAAGAGGCAAGCAGCGCGTCCGGGGCCATAAAATGAAAACGCTCTCCGGCAAAGCGGGCGATGATATCCGTCGCCCCCTTCGACGGTGCGGTAACCACGGCGCTGCCGGCAATGCGGTTCAGCAGCATTCCCGCCAGGGCTGATTTTCCTCGCCCGCGCGCGGCGGTGACGGCCACGATGCCCTCCGGCATCCCCAGCAGCACATCCAGGATCTCAGCCTGCTCGCGCTGCGGTGCGCCGCTGGCAGGCTGCCAGTCTGGCGCGTCGGGTAAAGGCGGAAGGGATAACCCGCAGCCCTGAAGCCAGACAATAGCGTCGGGATCGGCGGCAATCGTCCGGCAGAAATGGTGGACAAAATGCGGCGTGGCTATCGCTTCGGCGCCGTCGCTCCAGCGCAGTGAATCGCTGTCTGGCAACTCGGGCCACGCGTCGAGCGGCGGAACCCGCAGCACCAGAAGGCTTCCGGCGCTCAGCGTTCCGCTCAGGGCGGCAAATGCGGCGACATCAAACCCGGCGCTGGCGTCAAAAACGGCGTGCCGGTACTCGCGTCCCAGCAGGCCGCCGATGGCTTTTGAAGGGTGTTCGTCAAGCCTTACCCAGTCTCCGGGCAAGGCGTCACGCAGGGTCAGCGCCTGGGTTAACGTCCACTGCGCCTCACCGCTGAGCACCACCAGCCGACGATGGCCGGTGCGCTCAAGCTCGCTTATCAGCTGTTCAAACTCCAGCATTACATCGCTTTGCCGAAGGTATTACACTGCGCCGGATCGCCGCTGTCGAAGCCGCGTTTGAACCAGCTATAGCGCTGCTGTGAGGTACCGTGAGTGAAGCTGTCCGGCACGACGCGTCCCTGGCTCTGCTGCTGAAGACGGTCGTCACCGATAGCCTGAGCGGCATTTAACGCCTCCTCAAGATCGCCGGATTCCAGCACGCCCTGCTGCTGCATGCTGTGGCCCCAGACGCCCGCGAAGCAGTCCGCCTGCAGCTCCATCTTAACGGAAAGGCGGTTCACTTCCGCCTGAGACGCATTTTGCTGAAGCTGGCGCACTTTTGGCTCAATCCCCAGCAGCTTTTGCACGTGATGGCCGACTTCATGCGCGATCACATAGCCCTGGGCAAAATCACCGTCGGCGCCAAGCTTGCGTTTCATGTCATCGTAAAAAGAGAGATCGATATAGACGGTGCCGTCTGCCGGGCAGTAGAACGGCCCCATAACAGATTGCCCGGTACCGCATCCGGTGCGGGTTGCCCCCCGGTACATCACCAGCTTCGGCTGCTGGTAGGTACGCCCCATCTTCTCAAACAGCTGACTCCAGGTGTCTTCTGTTGTGGCGAGAATAACGGAGGTAAATTTGGCCGCTTCATCTTCATTCGGGCTGATGGAGCGCTGAGAATGCTCCTGCTGTTGCAGCGGCTGACCGGTCATTAAACCGGTGAGATCGACGCCGTAATACCCCGCAACCAGCACGACAATCAGCAGGATGATACCGCCCTTGCCGCTGGGTAACCGGAAGCCTGGCCCACCCATTGAAGGACCGCCGCCGCCATCACTACGTCTGTCTTCTACATTGTCACTTTCACGACGCCCTTGCCAGCGCATAACCACCTCGAACTATTCCATTTATAATAGCTATGATCGTAGGCGGTTAACGGCAAGATTACCATAGGAAACAAAGGTAAGACGCCAAAGGATGGGAACATCCTTTGGCAAGTGAGGGAGTTAGTCGAGCTTAACGCCTAAACGGTGAGCAACCGCTTCGTACGCTTCAATCAGGCCACCCAGGCTCTGACGGAAACGGTCTTTGTCCATTTTATCCAGGGTTTCTTTATCCCACAGGCGGCTACCGTCCGGTGAGAACTCATCGCCCAGCACCACTTCGCCTTTGAACAGACCAAACTCCAGCTTGAAGTCGACGAGGATCAGGCCCGCGTCATCAAACAGTTTTTTCAGCACGTCGTTGGCTTTGTAGGTCAGCTCCTGCATACGCGCCAGGTTCTCTTTGCTCACCCAGCCGAAGGTTTCGCAGTAGGATTCGTTGACCATCGGGTCGTGCATCGCATCGTTTTTCAGGAACAGGTCGAACAGCGGTGGATTCAGTTCGATACCTTCTTCAATGCCGAGACGCTTCACCAGGGAGCCCGCCGCACGGTTACGAATAACGCACTCAACCGGAACCATATCCAGTTTTTTCACCAGACATTCCGTATCGGACAGCAACGCTTCCATCTGGGTCGGGATACCCGCTTCGGCCAGTTTGGTCATAATGAAGTGGTTGAACTTGTTGTTCACCATGCCTTTACGATCGAACTGCTCAATGCGTGCGCCATCCCCTGCTGACGTATCATTGCGGAACTCGAGCACCAACAGATCCGGGTTTTCCGTGCTGTATACGGTCTTCGCTTTGCCACGATACAACTCAGCTTGCTTCTGCATCTTCATTACTCCTGGTGTGATGATTTGTGTTCAAAACTGGGCATATTATGCCACGCACACGTTTGCGTGGCACGAAAATAAAAAGGGCTGGATTCACCAGCCCTCGTATTTATTTGCTGAATGCTGCCTGGAAGACAGCGACCAGCGCATCGTTCTGCGACTGGGTCAGCGTGTGACCTTTTGGATCGATAAACTGCAGACTGCTGCGGTTATCAAGGTCGCCTACCTGAATCTTGTAGTCACCGGAGGCAAGCTGAGGATCTTTCGCGCCCAGTTCCTGCCATGCGCTGTCGGAGAGCGGCTTATACGTTGCCGTCATGCTGCCGGTTGAACGCGTGCTGTCGGTCACTTTCATGCCCACTTTTTCCAGCGTCGCTGGCAGACGCTGCCAGGTCTGGTTAAACGGTGCACGCACCACCAGCATTGGCAGGCCGGTATCATCCGCACCGCTTTGCACATCGAAGGTCGCGCCGTTGCGGCTCTGCGCGGCGTTGGCGGCATCGGTAGCGGTCTTATCCAGACCCGCGGCAATCACGTTCAGCATTTCGGTGCTGTAACGCTGCAGGGACGCGGCATCCGCAACCGGTTTACCCGCCTGCTCCAGGTTCAACAACTTAACGTTAACCGCCTGCTGGTAACCCTGTGGTTTAACGGAGACTTGATAACGACCGCGGTACTGCTGGTCTTCATCCAGGCGGTTCCATTCGATCCAGTCGGTGGTTAACGTCTGGCTGGCGTCATCGCGTTTATCGATGGTGTAGTTCTTCGACTGAATGACGCTGACAACCTGCGGCCACAGCGTGCTACCGCGCGCGCTCTCAACCATCAGAGACGCCGTATCACCGGTGAACTGGGTACGCGCCCCGCTGACCAGCGCCAGAGGCTGTGCTGGCGGACGAATATCAAGCGCTTTACCGACCAGGCCGCTGCCGTTGGTCACGGGAATATTATAATCGCCGTTCTGAATCGGCAGGATCATACCAGCCGGTGCGTGAAGTTCAGCAAGCGGGGTCGCATCCAGATAGGATTCATCACCGCTCACCTGGCGCTTGTAGCGCGAATCTGAACTACAGGCAGCGAGCAGCATAACAAGCGAAACACTCGCAACCTTCGCCAGGCGCGACTTCTGTACTGAATAAGCCATCAAATCTCCCTAAACTCTACAGCAAACCGGCATGCTTCAGCGCCGCCCTGACGATGTCACGACCGTGGTCGGTAATCGGTGTCATTGGCAGACGCAGCGTGTCGGATGCTACAAGTCCCAACTCCTTACATGCCCATTTCACTGGGATCGGATTGGGTTCGACAAATAATTTATTGTGCAGCGGCATCAGACGCTGATTAATGACACGCGCTTCATCAAAGTGACCGGCTGCGGCCAGTTTGCACATTTCTGCCATATCGCGCGCCGCAACGTTTGCCGTTACGGAGATCACGCCATGACCACCGAGCTGCATAAAGTCCAGCGCGGTCGCATCATCACCACTCAACAGGATAAAGTCGTCTGAAACCAGCTCTTTGATCTGATGAACGCGGCTTAAGTTCCCTGTCGCCTCTTTAATACCGATAATATTTTTTACTTCCGAGAGACGACCAACGGTTTCCGGCAGCATATCGCAACCGGTACGGGACGGCACATTATACAGAATTTGTGGCAAGTCAGTATGTTCAGCGATGGCTTTGAAGTGCTGGAACAAACCTTCCTGAGTAGGACGGTTGTAATAAGGGGTCACCGTCAGACAGCCCACGATGCCGCTGTCGTTAAAACGCTTGGTCAGGCTGATAGCTTCTGCGGTTGCATTAGCCCCTGTCCCCGCGATGACCGGAATACGTCCGTCCGCCAGTTCCAGGGTCAGCATCACCACATCGCCGTGCTCGTCGTGGCTCAGCGTTGCGGATTCACCGGTAGTCCCTACCGAAACGATCGCCGAGGTTCCGTTGGCGACATGGTAATCAATGAGCTTCTTCATGCTTGACCGGCAGACATTACCTTTTTCATCCATCGGTGTAACAAGCGCGACAATACTTCCCGTGAACATGAGCCATCCTCTGTGCGAACAAGAGCCTCAATGTTACGTTTGGAACTGTAATAAAAGCAAGCGACCTGAGGCTCGCAGGCGGTTGTATGCATGTTTTTTTTATGCTTTCCTTAGGAAGACTTAACCATGCAAAGGAAGAACAGGTTTGACAACCTCATCACAACATTACCTGGTTATCACTGCGCTGGGTGCCGACAGGCCGGGTATCGTGAACACCATCACCCGTCACGTAAGCAGCTGCGGCTGTAATATCGAAGACAGCCGTCTGGCGATGCTTGGCGAAGAGTTCACATTTATTATGTTGCTTTCCGGGACATGGAACGCCATTACGTTGATTGAATCGACCCTGCCGCTGAAGGGGGCCGAACTGGATTTGCTGATTGTCATGAAGCGCACCACCGCGCGTCCGCGTCCGGCACTGCCTTCTACCGTCTGGGTGCAGGTTGAAGTGCCTGATTCACCGCATCTGATTGAGCGTTTCACCGCGCTTTTTGACAATCATCAGATGAATATTGCCGAACTGGTTTCCCGTACGCAGACAAGCGGTGACCAGCGTCTTCCGGTGCTGTTTATTCAAATCACCGCGCACAGCCCTGCCTCACAGGATGCGTCAAATATCGAGCAAGCGTTCAAAGCCCTCTGTACAGAATTAAACGCGCAGGGCAGTATAAGCGTCGTCAATTATTCGCAGCACGAACAGGATGGAGTTGAGTAATGAACCCACTGAAAGCCGGTGACATCGCACCGAAATTTAGCTTACCGGATCAAGACGGCGAGCAAGTAAATTTGACCGACTTCCAGGGACAGCGTGTTCTGGTCTATTTCTACCCGAAAGCCATGACCCCCGGCTGCACCGTACAGGCCTGCGGCTTACGCGACAACATGGACGAGTTGAAAAAAGTCGGTGTGGAAGTGCTGGGTATCAGCACGGATAAACCAGAAAAGCTGTCACGATTTGCTGAAAAAGAGCTGCTGAACTTCACGCTGCTTTCTGATGAAGATCATCAGGTGTGCGAGCAGTTCGGCGTCTGGGGCGAGAAGACGTTTATGGGTAAAACCTACGACGGCATTCACCGCATTAGCTTCCTGATTGACGCTGACGGTAAAGTTGAACATGTGTTTGACGACTTTAAAACCAGCAACCACCACGACGTGGTGTTGAACTGGCTGAAAGCAAGCGCCTGATAAACAGTAAAACGGCAACCCAGGTTGCCGTTTTTAGTGTTTTCCCCTTCTCCCCGTGGGAGAGGAGCGGAGTGAGGGCATCAGGCCGCACAAAAACTACTTCTCTTCCACCGCCGGCACATCCGGCCACGCGTGGACCACGGCCTTAATCAGCGTCGCCAGCGGAATCGCAAAGAACACGCCCCAGAATCCCCACAGCCCGCCGAAAATCACCACGGACAAGATAATCACCAGCGGATGCAGGTTCACCGCTTCGGAGAACAGCACCGGTACCAGCAGGTTACCGTCCAGGCCCTGAATAATCAGGTACACCGCAAAGCAGCTCCAGAACTCTGTCCCCAGCCCAAACTGGAACAGCGCGACCCCAACAACCGGAATGGTCACCACAAACGCGCCGATATACGGAATCAGGACCGACAGCCCCACCAGCACCGCCAGCAGCAGCGAGTAGTTCAGGCCGAAAATCAGGAAGCCAATCCAGGTGGCGACCCCCACGACAATCATCTCCAGCACCTTGCCGCGAATGTAGTTTGTGATCTGCTGGTTCATCTCTTCCCAGACCTGCCCTGCCAGCCCGCGGTTGCGCGGCAGAATACGGCGCACGGCGTTGAGCATCTGATCTTTATCTTTCACCAGGAAGAAGACCATCAGCGGCACGAGCACAAGGTAAACCGCCAGCGTCAGCAGTCCGACCAGCGAGGCCAGAGAGTACTTCACCACCGAATCGCCCATCGTCATGATGCGGGCGCGCATATTTTCGGCCATCGCGTCAATAATCCCGGCATCCATCAGGGCCGGGTAACGGCGCGGCAGCGTGGCGGCAAAATCAGAGAGTTTATTCAACATGCCGGGCATATCGCGGATCAGGTTAATTCCCTGCTGCCAGGCGACCGGCATTACCACAAAGGCCATTAGCAGCAGGATGCCGACAAACAGCACCAGCACGATGCTGGTCGCCCACCGGCGGGAACAGCCGATGTGTTCCAGGCGCGCCGTCGGCCACTCCAGCAGGTACGCCAGCACAATCGCCACCAGCAGGGGAGCGAGCAGGCCGCTGAAGAAGAACAGAATACCGAACCCGGCAACCAGAATAACCAACAAAGCAATGGCTTCCGGGTCGCTGAACCGACGCCGGTACCACTGCATTAACATTTCGAGCATACAACCCTTCCCTGAATCGAATGGCGGGAGTGAGACGGTGGATTGTATCTAACTGTCACAAAAAAGACTTTCGCTTTTTGTATCCCGATCGCAATCCGCAAAAGCCTGATGAATGGGATTTTCTTCATGCTGTAACACGGCTACACTCGCAGAGCAGCAGAGATGAACGTTATGCCGGTTCATCGGTCAAATTAGCACATCCAACATACAGGACAGTGGTTATGTTCAGGCAGTTGAGAAAAACACTGGTTGCAACACTGATTGCCGCGGTGACGGTCGGTCAGGTGTTGCCCGCTTTTGCTGACTCGTCCGATTCATTGCCGGACATGGGCACCACAGCAGGAAGCACGCTCTCTATTGGGCAAGAGATGCAAATGGGGGATTACTATGTTCGCCAGCTGCGCGGCAGCGCCCCGCTGATCAACGATCCTTTGCTGGTACAGTACATTAACGGGCTGGGGATGCGTCTGGTTTCGCACGCCGACTCGGTAAAAACGCCCTTCCATTTCTATTTAATCAATAATGACGAAATCAACGCCTTCGCCTTCTTTGGCGGAAACGTGGTGCTGCACTCGGCGTTATTCCGTTACTCTGACAACGAAAGCCAGCTGGCCTCGGTGATGGCGCACGAAATTTCGCACGTCACCCAGCGCCACCTGGCGCGCGCCATGGAAGACCAGAAACGTAACGCCCCGCTGACCTGGGTGGGCGCGCTGGGCTCTATTCTGCTGGCGATGGCCAGCCCGCAGGCCGGGATGGCGGCCCTGACCGGTACGCTGGCGGGAACGCGCCAGGGGATGATCAGCTTTACCCAGCAAAACGAACAGGAAGCGGACCGCATCGGGATTCAGGTGCTGCAGCGTTCGGGCTTTGACCCGCAGGCCATGCCGAGCTTCCTCGAAAAACTGCTCGATCAGGCGCGTTACTCTTCCCGTCCGCCGGAAATTCTGCTGACCCACCCGCTGCCGGAAAGTCGCCTGTCGGACGCGCGTAACCGTGCCAACCAGATGCGTCCGGTGGTGGTCCAGTCTTCGCAGGATTTCTACATGGCGAAGGTGAGAACGCTTGGGATGTACAACTCCGGGCGTAACCAGCTCACCAGCGATCTGCTGGATACCCTGGCGAAAGGCAACGTGCGTGAGAAAAACGCCGCGCAGTATGGTCAGGCGCTCCAGGCGATGGAAGCCAGCAAATACGACGAGGCGCGCAAAGCGCTGCAACCGCTTCTGGCTGCAGACCCGAACAACCCGTGGTACCTCGATCTGTCGACGGATATCGATCTGGGCCAGAAGAAAACGGCCGATGCGATCAACCGTCTGAAGGGGGCGAAAGACGTCCGTACCAACCCGGTGCTGCAGCTTAACCTGGCGAACGCTTACTTACAGGGCGGTCAGCCTGGCGAAGCGGCGACCATTCTGAACCGCTATACCTTTAACAATAAAGACGATCAAAACGGCTGGGATCTGCTCGCTCAGGCGGAAGCCCAGCTCGGCAACCGCGATCAGGAGCTGGCGGCGCGTGCCGAAGGTTTTGCCCTGGTGGGCCGCCTCGATCAGGCGATTTCCACGCTCAGCAGCGCCAGCGCGCAGGTCAAACTCGGCAGCCTCCAGCAGGCCCGTTACGACGCGCGTATCGATCAGCTGCGCGGCCTGCAGCAGCGCTTTAAGCCGTACGAGAAGATGTAATAAAGGAGAATTCACGTCATGACAGACGCCGTAAAAATTTATCACAACCCTCGCTGCTCCAAGAGCCGCGATACCCTGAGCCTGCTGAAGTCTAACGGCGTTGAGCCGGAAGTGGTGCTGTACCTCGACACCCCACCTGACGCGCAAACCCTCCGCCAGCTGCTGCACATGCTGGGAATGGGCAGTGCA
The DNA here is from genome assembly GCF_035064085.1 of Enterobacter sp. R-1.6.2. Classification (NCBI taxonomy): domain Bacteria; kingdom Pseudomonadati; phylum Pseudomonadota; class Gammaproteobacteria; order Enterobacterales; family Enterobacteriaceae; genus Enterobacter; species Enterobacter sp. R-1.6.2. Next base: position 137,458 of record NZ_JASEYI010000003.1, on the reverse strand, counting down.
AGAGAGCTGATGCGTCAGAAAGAAGATCTGTATAAGTCGCTTAACCTGGATGACAGCCGTCTCACCGAGGCTGAGCTGATCCAGGCGATGGTTGAAAATCCAAAGCTGATTGAGCGCCCGATAGTAGTGGCGAACGGCCAGGCGCGCATTGGACGCCCGCCGGAAGACGTGCTCGAGATCCTCTAGTCCTTATGCCGCAGCGCTTCCAGAAAGGCCTGCGGCGTACTCTCTCCCAGCTTTTTCTGCGCTTTTCCGCGGTTGTAAAATTCGCACAGCTGGATCAACAGCTCGCCTGCCGGTTCACTGTTCAGACGTGGGATGATTTCACATAGCGGTAGATCAACCTGAACGGCGCGGTATTGCTGTGGATGCGCTGTCACGTTGATATTACGCTCCTCAAGCTTCACCTCGAAACCAAAAGTCTCAACAGATTGAATATCAGCCGGACAGGCTTCCAGAGCGTCATTCGCCCAGTGGGCCAGCAGCTGCGGAGAAATGCCCGCGTACAGCCGGGCGTAGCACCAGCCGCTCACGGGTTCACGCGCCCACAGCAGATGCTGTTCCCCGCCATCGTCCATATGCAGCGACAGAGGCTGATGATGTAACAGGAGTTTTTGCGGCACGATACCTGCCTTCAGCGCCTTTTTTCCCTGCAACGTCGCGCCCTTCTGCTTTATCGAAGCCGGTTTGAGATAGCGGTTCAGGGTCGCGCGGGACACGGCGATCCCGAGTTCGCTATTGACCATCTGCAGCAGTTCGTCCAGCGGGGCGCCAGTGATATCCCGCAGGGCATTGACCAGCGCAACCTGCTCCTGTCTCAATGCTTTGTGTATCACTTTTGGCGTCGTGTGATTATCCGAAACCTGCTCGCGGTTGCGCCAGCGCCTGACGGTAGTGACCGAAATACCCAGCTCGGTAGCCAGCTCCCTGTCGCTTTTATCTGACTGCTGTAGATAGCGACGGATGCGCGGCGTCGTGGTGGCATTAGCATGCAATTTAATTTCCATCGCAGAATCCTTAAAACCAATCTCATGAGATTTATACTACGCCAGCGATTGCTTTGTGACCGATTTCACCTTTCGCTCGCCGCGCTTCACTGATAATCCCCAGACATAACACAAACAACACCCCTCAATCTTGTACGGAGTTCACAATGAACAATGTTCTGGGATTTCTTGAAGCAAAACTGATGCCGCTGGCGGCCAAAACGGCCCAGCAGCGTCACCTCGGGGCCATTCGCGGCGCCTACGTATCATTCATGCCGTTTATCATCGTCGGCTCTATTCTGCTGGTGATCTCGTCGTTCCCGAATCAAGCCTATCAGCAGTTTATGTCTCAGGCCTTTGGTGAGAGCTGGAGCGCCATTATTGAAATCCCGTTCAACGCGGTGTTCTCCACCATGTCGCTGTTCATCAGCTTCCTGGTGGCCTTCCGCCTGGCGGAACACTACGGTGAAGACCGCATCTCCTGCGGTATCCTGGCGCTGGTCGCCTTTCTCATCCTGACGCCCTTTATCAAAGTGGCGGAAAACGGCGGTATTACCGTCATTCCGGTGGAGTGGATTGGCAGCAAAGGGCTGTTCGTGGCGATGATCGGTTCCCTGCTGTGGACGGAACTGTTCTGCTGGCTCAAGCGCAAAAAACTGGTGATCAAAATGCCGGACGGCGTGCCTCCGGCGGTGCAGGAGTCGTTCGCAGCGCTGATCCCGGCCCTACTGGTGATGATTCTGGTGCTGGGTATCCGCATCGTTTTTGAAAACACCCACTACAACACCATCCACCAGTTTATTTACGAAGTGGTTGCCACGCCGGTGCGCCACTACGGCACCTCTTACTTTGGCGCGCTGATGACGGTGTTCAGCATCACCATTCTGTGGTCAGTGGGCATTAACTCCGGCTCGATGATCAACGGCATCATTCGCCCGCTGTGGATGGAGAACCAGACCGACAACATCGCCGCGATTCAGGCAGGCACGACGCCGCCGCACATTATCACCGAACAGTTTTTTGACATGATCTGGATGGGCGGCGCAGGGGCCACGCTGTCGCTGGTGATTGCGATGCTGATTTTCGCCCGCAGCAAAAACATGCGTGAAGTGGCGCGCCTCGGCGCCGGGGCATCGGTGTTTAACATCAACGAACCGATCCTGTTTGGCCTGCCGGTGATCATGAACCCGATAATGCTTATCCAGTTCAACCTGGTGCCGCTGGTGCTGGTCACCGTGCAGTATGCGGCGATGAAGATTGGCGCGGTTGCCGTCACCACCGGGGTGTTTATTCCCTGGACGCTGCCGCCGGTTATCAGCGGCTTTATCGTTACCGGACACCTGAGCGGCAGCGTCATGCAGCTTATCAACCTGCTGATTGGCGCCATGCTGTACCTGCCTTTTATGCGTATCGTGGATAAACAGTACCGCGCGGCGGAAATGGCCACCGTTACGCAAACCGACACCACCCTTGCAAAACAGGAGTAAAGCATGTGGGGAATTATCGCGACCTGGAGAATGGCGCTTGAAGGCGTTACGGAGTCTGCGTCTGCGCTGGCTGCGGGTAAACCGGTCTCTGCAGCGGTGGTGGATGCCGTCGCCGCCGTCGAAGACTTTCCGTTTTATAAATCCGTCGGCTACGGCGGGCTGCCCACCGAAAATGGCGAAGTAGAGCTGGACGCCGCCTACATGGACGGCGATACGCTGGCGTTTGGTGCCGTGGGCAACCTGGTGGATATCGCCAACCCGGTGCGGGTGGCGCATGCGTTAAGCCGCCAGCGCTACAACAGCCTGCTGGTCGGCCAGGGCGCGCGGGAATGGGCGCTGAGCCAGGGCTTTGCCGACAAAACCATGCTCACTGACCGCGCCATGCAGCACTACCGCAAACGCTGCCGCGAAACGCTGGATAAGGGCCTAAGCCCTTACGACGGACATGACACCGTCGGCATTATCGGCCTCGATAAGCAGGGCTCGATGAGCGTCGCCACCTCCACCAGCGGCCTGTTCATGAAAAAGCGCGGTCGACTCGGGGATTCACCCATTATTGGTTCCGGCTTTTACTGCGACAGTGAAACCGGCGCGGCCACCGCAACGGGCGTCGGTGAAGATCTGATGAAAGGCTGCACCAGCTACGAAATTGTCCGCCGCATGGCGCAGGGTATGACGCCCCAGCAGGCGGCGGATTCGGTGGTGTTCGAGCTGGAAGATAAGCTGATGTCGCGCTTTGGCCGCGCGGGCGATCTTTCCGTGGTGTGCATGAACAACAGGGGCGAATTCGGGGCCGCCACCAACATCAAAACCTTCTCGTTTGTGGTGGCGACGGCTCGCCAGCCCCTCACCGTTTTTCGTACCGAACGCCTGCGGGAGAAAACGCATTATTACGCCGTAGACGATGAATGGATGCAGGCCTACGCCGCGCGGATCCGCGCGCCGATTGAGGAGTCATGATGATTACGTATCAGTTTATCACCGCGCTTTCTGACGCGGCTCCGCAAAGCCATTTGATTGCGTCCGCCTCCTGTACGCATTTGCCCGAAACAGCGCTGGTCGCGGAAATGCGCGAGTCTGCCAGCATCGCTGACACCCGCTTTGGCTGCGCCCCGTTTGCCCGGATCACTCTGCTGCCGGATGCCCTCTGGCAGGATAGCCTGACCGAAGGATTGCTGACGGCGCTGCGCCCGCTGCTGGCCTCGCCCGTCAGCCCCGGGCTGATACTGGACGTTACTGCTATCGACGATGTGGTGCTGGCGCAGGTGCTGCGCTTTCTCTTTAATCAGGCGCACAGGCTAAGCGACCTGAAGCTGAAGAAAACGGATGAATCGGCGGTGCGCCTTACGCACATCACCGCCCTCTGCCTGCCGGAACAGCAGGCAAAACTGGAGGGTGTCTTCCGCCAGCAGCAGGCCATCGCCCGCGGCATGGTCGCGGCGCGACGTCTGGCGGATATGCCGTCCGACCGATGCACGCCGCAGTTTGTGGTGGAAGAGGCGCAAAGGCTCTGTGCCGCCTTCCCCGCCCTGCGCTGCGAAGTGCTGAACGAAAAGGCTATTGCTGAGCAGGGTCTGGGGCTGCTGCACGCCGTTGGCAAAGGGGCGACCTGTCCGCCGCGCCTGCTGGCGATCCATTATGACGGCGTCAACGACGGCCCGGTGCGCTGCTATGTGGGAAAAGGCATAACCTTTGATACCGGCGGCCTGTGGCTGAAGGAAGGCGCGGGCATGTACACCATGAAATACGACATGTGCGGTGCGGCTAACGTGCTGGGCCTGATGCTGACCGTCGCAGAGCTGGCGCTGCCCGTGCGCATCATGGGCGTGCTGGCGCTGGCGGAAAACGCCATCGGCCCGGACGCCATGCAGCCCGGAACGGTGGCGACGGCCTGCAACGGCACCACGGTTGAAATCAACAACACCGATGCCGAAGGCCGGCTGGTGCTGGCGGACGCCATCGCCTGGGCCAGCCAGCGCCATCCGCAGGCGCGCTATATTATTGATATGGCGACCTTAACCGGTGCGGTCGTGAAGGCGCTGGGGTATGAGCTGAGCGGGCTGATGACGCAGGATGAACCGCTGCGCGCGGCGCTGACGCTGGCAGGTAAGCAGAGTGGCGATGAAGTGTGGTCCCTGCCGCTGGATGCGCGGCTGAAAAAACAGACCGACAGCGCCATTGCCGATCTGTGCAACACGCCGACCAACAATGCGGCAATCAGCGCGTCGGCGGCGTGGCTGCTGCACCACTTTTGCCCGCCGACCATTCCGTGGGCGCATCTGGATATTAGCGGTACGGCGCTGTGGCGAGAGAGCGGAAAGAGCGTGGCATCGGGAAGACCGATTCCGATGCTGGTGGAACACCTGATGGGAGATCTTTAGCCGGGTGGCGGCTACGCCTTACCCGGCCTACAAAGGGCGGCAGGTTTTCGTAGGCCCGGTAAGGCGCAGCCGCCACCGGGCGAACAAACTCAAAGCTTGAGAATATCTTTCACAAACGGAATGGTCAGCTTGCGCTGGGCGGTAATGGAGGCGCGATCGAGCTGATCGAGCGTGTCAAACAGCGTGCGCATTTCGCGATCCAGCCGCTTGAGCAGGAAGCGCCCCACGTCCTCCGGCAGCTCAAACCCGCGCTGCTTTGCGCGCAGCTGTAATGCCTGAAGCTTATCTTCATCCGACAGCGGCTGGAGCTTGTAGATTTGCCCCCAGTCCAGACGAGATGCCAGATCCGGCAGCCCCAGATTGAGCTGTCTCGGCGGACGATCGCCGGTGATCAGAAGCCGGGTTTTACCCGATTCCAGAATGCGGTTGTAGAGGTTAAAGATCGCCATTTCCCACGGCTCGTCCCCCGCCACGCATTCGATATTATCGATGCAGACCAGCGAGAGATGTTCCATTCCCTCCAGCACCTCAGGTACGAACCAGGTGCGTTTATCCAGCGGCACGTAGCCTACCGCATCACCGCGCGCCGAAAGCTCCGCGCAGGCGGCATGCAGCAGATGGCTGCGCCCCGCGCCTTCGCGTGACCAGATATAGATGTATCCGATGTGATCCTGGCGCAGCACGTTTTGCAGTGCAGCCAGTAAAGAGGGGTTATCACCCGGCCAGAAACTCGCGAAAGTTTCGTCGTCAGGGAGATAGAGTGGCAGAGAGAGCTGTGCCGGTCCGTTCAGAAATACCTCAACCAGAGATCCTACGTAAAATCGGAATGGAGTTTAACACGGAACCTGCAAGGAGAGAACCGGGCGATCCTTCGCCCGGTAATACGATCAATTTGACGCTTTTTCGCTGTCGTCCGCGTCCAGAATTTCTTCTTCCGGGCGGATGACCGAGATCAGCTTGAAGATCAGGCTCAGGCCCACGCCGACGATGGTCGCCAGCGCCATGCCCTTCAGCTCGGCCGCACCAATGTGCACCTTCGCGCCGCTCACGCCGATGATCAGGATAACGGAGGTCAGGATCAGGTTTTGCGCCTTGCTGTAATCCACTTTGGATTCAATCAGCACGCGAATACCGGAGGCGCCGATCACGCCGTACAGCAGCAGAGAAACGCCGCCCATTACCGGCACCGGAATGATCTGAATCGCTGCCGCCAGTTTACCGACGCAGGAGAGCAGAATGGCGATGATCGCCGCGCCGCCGATAACCCAGGTACTGTAGACGCGGGTAATCGCCATCACGCCGATGTTCTCACCGTAGGTGGTGTTTGGCGTCGAGCCGAAGAAACCGGAGATGATGGTGGAGAAACCGTTCGCAAACATGGAGCGGTGCAGGCCCGGGTCGCGGATTAAATCGCGCTTAACGATGTTCGCCGTCACCACCAGGTGGCCGACGTGCTCCGCAATCACCACCAGCGCCGCAGGCAGAATGGTGAAAATAGCAAACCATTCAAAGCGTGGCGTATAGAAGGTTGGCAGCGCAAACCAGTGGGCCTGAGCGATCGGGGTGGTGTCCACCACGCCCATCGCGAAGGAGAGCGCATAGCCCGCCAGCACGCCGATCAGGATCGGGATAATCGCCATGAAGCCGCGGAACAGCACGGAGCCAAACACCGTCACGCCCAGCGTTACCAGCGAGATGATAATGGTTTTGGAATCCGGTGACTGGCCGTCAGCAGGCAGCAGGCCGGCCATATTCGCCGCGACGCCCGCCAGCTCAAGACCGATGACGGCAACGATGGCGCCCATCGCCGCAGGGGGGAACATCACGTCCAGCCAGCCGGTACCGGCTTTCTTCACAATGAAGGACACCACGCAGAACAGGACGCCACACATGATAAAGCCGCCCAGCGCGACTTCATAACCCAGCGGCAGCAGCAGCAACACCGGCGAGATAAAGGCGAAGCTCGAGCCGAGATACGCCGGGATTTTGCCTTTACAGATAAAGAGGTACAGCAGCGTACCGATGCCGTTGAACAGCAGCACGGTGGCCGGGTTAATGTGGAACAGGATTGGCACCAGCACGGTTGCGCCAAACATGGCGAACAGGTGCTGCAAACTAAGCGGGATAGTCTGTAAAAGCGGCGGTCTTTCACTCACCCCGATAGCACGGCGCGTCATAGTGTTTTCCTCTGTGTAGTATTGTTGGTGTTTTATTCAAAAAAAAGCCGACTATCAAAGTCGGCTTATTTATCGTTATTCGATTATTTCGTACCAAAGATCTTATCGCCGGCATCGCCGAGCCCCGGGATGATGTACCCGTGCTCGTTCAGGCCCTGGTCGATAGAGGCGGTATACAGCTCAACGTCCGGGTGCGCTTTTTCCAGCGCCGCGATCCCTTCCGGAGCGGCAACCAGTACCAGCACCTTAATGCTGTTACAGCCCGCGTTTTTCAGCAGGTCGATGGTGGCGATCATTGAGCCACCGGTCGCGAGCATTGGGTCAACCACCAGCGCCATACGCTCGTCGATGTTAGAGACCAGCTTCTGGAAGTAAGGAACCGGCTCAAGGGTTTCTTCGTTACGGTAGATCCCGACCACGCTGATACGCGCGCTTGGCACGTGCTCCAGCACGCCTTCCATCATGCCGAGACCGGCACGCAGAATTGGCACCACGGTAATTTTCTTACCTTTGATCTGCTCAACCTGCACCGGGCCGTTCCAGCCTTCGATGGTGACTTTTTCTGTTTCCAGATCAGAGGTCGCTTCGTAGGTCAGCAGGCTGCCGACTTCAGATGCCAGTTCGCGAAAACGCTTCGTGCTGATGTCATGCTCACGCATCAGGCCCAACTTGTGTTTAACGAGTGGGTGTTTCACTTCCACAATCTTCATTCTCTTTCTCCTCTGAGGTGGCGTCCGCAAAAAAATCGCGGGATTATACCGCTTTTTTCGGATTAGGCCATACCCATGTTGCTTGACGTATATCAAGCAAAGTGATTTAGAGACAAAAAAACCGGAGGCGAGACTCCGGCTTGGGTGCGGGGTTCTGCCCGGTGGCACTGCGCTTACGCGGCCTACGTGTAGTGTAGGTCGGGTAAGCGTTAGCGCCACCCGACAATTACAGGTTCTCGCCGTTGCTCGCAATCACCTGCTTATACCAGTCGAACGATTTCTTTTTACTGCGGTTCAGCGTGCCGTTCCCTTCATTGTCTTTATCCACAAAGATAAAGCCGTAGCGTTTTTTCATTTCGCCCGTACCGGCAGACACCAGGTCGATGCAGCCCCACGGGGTGTAGCCCATCAGCTCCACGCCATCTTCCACCACCGCTTTTTTCATCTCGCGGATATGGGCGGCCAGATAATCAATACGGTACTGGTCGTTCACCGTGCCGTCGCTCTCCTGCACGTCGATCGCGCCAAAGCCGTTCTCAACGATAAACAGCGGCAGCTGGTAGTGATCCCAGAACCAGTTCAGGGAGTAACGCAGCCCGACCGGGTCAATCTGCCAGCCCCAGTCGGATTTCTGCACGTACGGGTTAGAGACCAGGCTCTTGCTTTCGTCGTAATCCAGCTGCGGGTTGTCCGCCGTCGCCTTGGTGGCGAAGGACATGTAGTAGCTGAAGCCGATGTAATCGACGCAGCCCTGCTTCAGCGCGGCTTTATCCTCTTCGGTGATATCCAGCGCGAAGCCGCGACGTTCGAAGTAGTTGAGCAGGTGCTGCGGGTACTTCCCGCGCACGTGCACGTCGGTGAACCAGTAGCGGCGGTGCATGGCGTTCATCGCCATCATCATATCGTCCGGCGCACAGGTCAGCGGGTAGATAGGACACATGGCAATCATGCAGCCAATCTGCAGCGACGGGTTAATCTCGCGCCCCGCCTTCACCGCCAGGGCGCTGGCCACGAGCTCGTAGTGCGCCGCCTGGAACATCACCGGCTCACGGTCTTCACCCGGCGCGTACTTCAGCCCGGAGTTCGTAAACGGCGCAAAGTCTTCGTGGAAGTTAGCCTGGTTGTTGATCTCGTTGAAGGTCATCCAGTACTTCACCTTATGCTGGTAGCGCTGGAACACCACTTTTGCAAAACGAACGAAGAAGTCGATCAGCTTACGGTTGCGCCAGCCGCCGTATTCCGTAACCAGATGGAAAGGCATCTCGAAGTGAGACAGGGTGATAACCGGTTCGATGCCGTACTTCAGGCATTCGTCGAACAGATCGTCATAGAATTTCAGGCCAGCCTCGTTAGGCTCAAGCTCGTCGCCTTTCGGGAAGATCCGCGTCCAGGCAATAGAGGTGCGGAAGCATTTGAACCCCATCTCGGCAAAGAGTCTGATGTCTTCTTTATAGCGGTGGTAGAAATCGATGGCTTCATGGTTAGGATAATTTTTCCCCTCCAGCACGCCGTTGGTGATTTCACGCGGCACGCCGTGCGCCCCCGCGGTCATCACATCGGCGACGCTCACGCCCTTGCCGCCCTCTTTCCAGCCGCCTTCCAGCTGGTGCGCCGCAACGGCCCCGCCCCACAGAAAATCTGCTTTAAATCCCGACATTCGCTTTCCCTCATTCTGCGTTATTTTCTGCAAAAACAATTACAGAAACCGGTTTCATTTCGATGATGTGCAAAGGGGATAGCTGTTGCAAGCAGTTCTCAGAAACCGGTTTCATTTTCGTGAACAGAGTCAAGTTTGGCTGCATTCACGAGGTACACAGAAAAAAAGATCCCCACGTCCAGAATAGGCTCGCAAACGTTTGCCTGGACTGTTAGAATTGCGCCGATTTTTCTTACTAGCTATGCAATCGCGTGGGGATTTAAGCCGTGACCAACAAAACTTCTCTCAGCTACAAAGATGCCGGTGTTGATATTGACGCAGGTAATGCGCTGGTTGACCGAATCAAAGGTGTGGTGAAAAAAACCCGCCGCCCGGAAGTGATGGGTGGTCTGGGTGGCTTCGGCGCACTGTGCGCGCTGCCGCAAAAATATCGTGAACCTGTTCTGGTCTCGGGTACTGACGGTGTAGGCACTAAACTGCGCCTGGCGATGGATTTAAAACGTCACGACACGATCGGTATCGATCTGGTCGCGATGTGCGTGAATGACCTGGTGGTACAGGGCGCAGAGCCGCTGTTCTTCCTCGATTACTACGCAACCGGCAAACTGGACGTGGATACCGCTGCCAGCGTGATTAACGGTATCGCCGAAGGCTGCCTGCAGTCCGGCTGTGCGCTGGTCGGTGGTGAAACCGCAGAAATGCCGGGCATGTATCACGGCGAAGATTATGACGTCGCGGGCTTCTGCGTCGGCGTAGTAGAAAAATCAGAAATTATCGACGGCAGCAAAGTGGCCGATGGCGATGTGCTGATCGCGCTCGCCTCCAGCGGCCCGCACTCCAACGGCTACTCCCTGGTGCGTAAAATCCTCGAAGTGAGCGGCTGTGACCCGCTGACCACCGAGCTGGACGGTAAACCGCTGGCTGACCATCTGCTGGCGCCGACCCGCATCTACGTGAAAAACGTGCTTGAGCTTATCGAGAACGTCGACGTTCACGCTATCGCTCACCTGACCGGCGGCGGCTTCTGGGAAAACATCCCGCGCGTCCTGCCGGATAACACCCAGGCGGTGATCGACGAATCCTCATGGCAGTGGCCGGCCGTATTTAACTGGCTGCAGACCGCAGGCAACGTGAGCTCTCACGAAATGTACCGCACCTTTAACTGCGGCGTGGGCATGGTTATCGCCCTGCCGGCAAGCGAAGCGGATAAAGCGGTTAAGCTGCTGACTGAAAAAGGTGAAAACGCGTGGAAAATCGGTACGATTAAAGCTTCCGATTCCGAACAGCGTGTGGTCATTGAATGAAAAACATCGTGGTGCTCATTTCCGGCAACGGAAGCAATTTGCAGGCCATCATAGACGCCTGCAAGCAGAAGAAAATCAATGGCACCATTCGGGCAGTTTTCAGCAACAAGGCCGACGCGTTCGGCCTTGAGCGCGCGCGGGAAGCGAACATTCCCGCGCACGCGCTGGAAGCCAGCCAGTTCGCCGGGCGTGAAGCCTTTGACCGCGAGCTGGTGCATGAGATTGATGCCTACGCGCCGGACGTGGTCGTGCTGGCGGGCTATATGCGTATTCTGAGCCCGGCCTTCGTCGAACACTTCGCTGGTCGTCTGCTGAATATCCACCCTTCCCTGCTGCCGAAATATCCCGGCCTGCACACCCATCGTCAGGTTCTGGAAAACGGCGATGAGGAGCACGGCACCTCCGTGCATTTCGTTACCGACGAGCTGGACGGCGGTCCGGTGATCCTGCAGGCCAAAGTTCCGGTCTTTGACGGCGATAGCGAAGAAGACGTGACCGAACGCGTGCAGACCCAGGAACACGCCATTTACCCGCTGGTGGTCAGCTGGTTTGTCGACGGGCGTCTCGAGATGCGCGACGGCGCAGCCTGGCTGGACGGCGTGAAGTTACCCCCGCAGGGTTATGCGGCGGAAGAGTAGGTTGTTACGTCGGGTGGCGCTGCTGCGCTTACCCGACCTGTTCATTGCATTACCCGATATTCCCTTCTCCAACCTTCTAAAATCCCCAACAAAAAAAATAACTGTCATACTTTTCTGGCACTGTTGGACATATCGTGGAAATGCTCGCCATAATAAGGACGAGACGGATTTACCACGTCCTGTGATTGAACTGGAGTGTGAGCTGTAATGGGTCAGGAAAAGTTATATATCGAGAAAGAGCTAAGCTGGTTAGCATTCAACGAACGTGTACTCCAGGAAGCGGCAGACAAAAGTAACCCGCTAATCGAGCGCATGCGTTTTTTGGGCATTTATTCCAACAACCTGGATGAGTTCTACAAGGTTCGCTTTGCCGAGCTGAAAAGACGCATCATCATCAGCGAAGAACAGGGCTTAAACTCGCACTCGCGGCATCTGCTGGGCAAAATCCAGTCCCGCGTGCTGAAAGCCGATCAGGAATTTGACGGCCTGTATAACGAACTGCTGCTGGAGATGGCGCGCAATCAAATCTTCCTGATTAACGAACGCCAGCTTTCCGTTAACCAACAAAACTGGCTGCGCCACTACTTCAAACACTATCTGCGCCAGCACATTACCCCGATTCTGATCAACCGCGAAACCGATCTGGTTCAGTTCCTGAAGGATGATTACACCTACCTGGCGGTGGAAATTATTCGCGGTGAGTCTATCCGTTACGCGCTGCTGGAGATCCCGTCCGACAAGGTGCCGCGCTTTGTGAACCTGCCGCCGGAAACCCCGCGCAGACGCAAGCCGATGATCCTGCTCGATAACATCCTGCGCTACTGCCTGGACGACATCTTCAAAGGCTTCTTCGATTACGATGCGTTAAACGCCTACTCGATGAAGATGACCCGTGACGCCGAATATGACCTGGTGCACGAGATGGAAGCCAGCCTGATGGAGCTGATGTCCTCCAGCCTGAAACAGCGCCTGACGGCCGAACCGGTACGTTTTGTCTATCAGCGCGATATGCCGGACGCCATGGTGGAAATGCTGCGCGAAAAGCTGACCATTTCGCGCTATGACTCCATAGTGCCGGGCGGTCGTTACCACAACTTTAAAGACTTTATTGGCTTCCCGAACGTCGGCAAAGCCAATCTGGTGAACAAGCCGCTGCCGCGCCTGCGCCATCTGTGGTTCGATAAATTCCGCAACGGATTCGACGCCATCCGCGAACGCGATGTGCTGCTCTACTATCCGTACCACACCTTCGAGCACGTGCTGGAGCTGCTGCGTCAGGCCTCGTTCGATCCGAGCGTGCTGGCGATCAAAATCAACATCTACCGCGTGGCAAAAGATTCCCGCATCATCGACGCGATGATCCACGCGGCGCACAACGCCAAAAAGGTCACCGTGGTGGTTGAGCTGCAGGCGCGCTTCGACGAAGAGGCCAACATCCACTGGGCGCGCCGTCTGACGGAAGCCGGTGTGCACGTCATCTTCTCCGCGCCGGGGCTGAAAATTCACGCCAAGCTGTTCCTGATTTCCCGTAAAGAGGGCGACGATGTAGTGCGTTATGCCCACATCGGTACCGGGAACTTTAACGAGAAAACGGCGCGAATTTATACCGACTACTCGCTCTTAACCGCCGACGCCCGCATCACTAACGAAGTGCGCCGGGTCTTTAACTTTATCGAAAACCCGTACCGTCCGGTGAGCTTTGACTATCTGCTGGTCTCGCCGCAGAACTCGCGCCGCCTGCTGTACGATATGATCGATAAAGAGATCGCCAATGCCCAGAAAGGGCTGTCGTCCGGCATCACGCTGAAGCTTAACAACCTTGTCGACAAAGGGCTGGTGGACAGGCTGTATGCAGCGTCCAGCTCCGGCGTGCCGGTTAACCTGCTGATCCGCGGCATGTGCTCGCTGATCCCGGAACTGGAAGGCATCAGCGACAATATTCGTGTGATCAGCATCGTTGACCGTTACCTGGAACACGATCGGATCTATATTTTTGATAATGCGGGTGATAAACAGGTCTATCTCTCTTCGGCAGACTGGATGACGCGCAATATTGACTACCGTATTGAAGTCGCGGCACCGCTGCTGGATCCGCGTCTGAAGCAGCAGATCCTCGACATCATCGAGATTCTGTTCAGCGATACCGTGAAAGCACGCTATATCGACAAAGAACTCAGTAACCGCTATGTACCGCGCGGCAACCGCCGCAAAGTGCGGTCGCAACTGGCGATTTACGACTATATCAAATCACTCGAGCAACCCGATTAACCTATGCCGATAAATGATAAGACCCCACGCCCGCAGGAATTCGCCGCGGTCGACCTTGGCTCTAACAGTTTCCACATGGTCATCGCCCGTGAGGTGGATGGCGCGCTGCAGATCATCGGTCGTCTGAAGCAGCGCGTACACCTGGCGGATGGTCTTGATGAACGCAGCATGCTCAGCGAAGAGGCGATGGAGCGCGGGTTAAACTGCCTGTCGCTGTTTGCTGAACGCCTGCAGGGCTTCTCGCCTTCCAGCGTGTGCATCGTGGGCACCCACACCCTGCGCCAGGCCCTGAACGCCCCGGAGTTCCTCAAGCGGGCCGAAAAAGTGATCCCCTACCCGATTGAGATCATCTCCGGTAACGAGGAAGCACGTCTGATTTTCATGGGCGTTGAGCACACCCAGCCGGAAAAAGGGCGCAAGCTGGTTATCGATATCGGCGGTGGCTCAACGGAGCTGGTGATCGGCGAAGACTTTGAGCCGCGCCTGGTGGAAAGCCGCCGTATGGGCTGCGTCAGCTTCGCGCAGATGTATTTCCCGGGCGGCACCATCACCCGCGAGAACTTCCAGCGCGCGCGTATGGCGGCTGTCCAGAAGCTGGAAAATCTGGCCTGGCAGTACCGTATTCAGGGCTGGAACGTGGCGCTGGGCGCGTCGGGCACCATCAAGGCGGCGCACGAAGTGCTGCTGGCGATGGGTGAAAAAGACGGGTTTATTACGCCCGAACGCCTGACGTTGCTGACCGAAGAAGTGCTGAAGCATAAAAGTTTTGACGCCTTAAGCCTGCCGGGTCTTTCCGACGAGCGTAAAGCGGTATTCGTGCCGGGGCTGGCTATTCTCTGCGGCGTGTTTGATGCCCTCGCCATAAAAGAGCTGCGCCTGTCGGACGGCGCGCTGCGTGAAGGCGTGCTGTATGAGATGGAAGGCCGCTTCCGCCATCAGGATATTCGCAGCCGCACCGCGCAAAGTCTCGCCAATCAGTACAACATCGACCGTGAACAGGCGAAGCGCGTGCTGGACACCACGGTGCAGATGTACGAACAGTGGCAGGAGCAGAATCCGAAGCTCGCGCACCCGCAGCTTGCCGCGCTGTTGAAATGGGCTGCGATGCTGCACGAGGTGGGGCTGAACATCAACCACAGCGGGATGCACCGCCATTCGGCCTACATTCTGCAAAACAGCGATCTGCCTGGCTTCAACCAGGAGCAGCAAACCATGATGGCGACCCTGGTGCGTTATCACCGCAAAGCCATCAAGCTCGACGACTTGCCGCGCTTTACGCTGTTCAAGAAAAAACAGTTCCTGCCGCTTATTCAGCTGCTGCGTCTGGGCGTGCTGCTCAATAACCAGCGTCAGGCCACCACCACGCCGCCCACGCTGAAGCTTAAAACCGACGACCACCACTGGACGCTGAGCTTCCCGCACGACTGGTTCAGCCAGAACGCGCTGGTCCTGCTGGACTTGGAAAAAGAGCAGCAGTACTGGGAAGCGGTCACCGGCTGGCTGCTCAAAATTGAAGAAGAGAGCGCCGACGTCGCCGCGTAACGGCTCAGGCGTCCGCGATGGACGCCTCTGCTTTCAGCAGTGACTCAAGCGGTGCCGGTCTGCCAATCAGATAACCCTGCACATAATCGATGCCTAGCGCCTGAACCGCGCTACGTATCTCTTCGCTTTCGACATACTCCGCTACCACCAGCATCTTTTTCATGCGCGCCAGATGGCAGATAGACGCCACAATCTGATAATCCAGGCTGTTGTTGACGATATTGCGAATAAAGCTGCCGTCAATCTTGAGAATATCCGCGTCCACGCTTTTCAGCCGCGCATAGCTCGCATAGCCGGTGCCAAAATCATCAATTGCAATACGTACCCCCATTTTCTGCAGCTGCCGGAGGATGTGTAGCGCCTGCTCCGCATTGCAAAAGGTGCTGCACTCCGTCACTTCAAAGATCAGTTGCCACGGCTCAATGGCGTATTTCGCCAGCAGGCGACTCACCTCAAGCGGAAACTGCACCCGACACACGGTCGACGGGGCAAGATTAATGGCAAAGCGCTGGCCGGGCAGTCTTTCGCGATGCGCGGCCAGGAAGCGCAGGGTGTGCTCGAGCACCCACAAATCTACCCGCGAGGAGAGACCAAACTCCTGCGCGACGGGCAGGAACTGGTCGGGGGAAATCAATAGCCCGTTGATATCCGGCATTCGGAGCAGGACTTCGTGATAGCAATCGCCACGCATGCCGCAAACGGGTTGAACCAGCAGGGCGAATTCGTCGTTATCGAGCGCCTTTTGCAGGCGGCTCATCATCGCAACTTTATCCTTCAGGCTGCGCTGCAAATGGACGGCCCCACGCTGCTGAAGGTTTTCCGGATGGTTGGAGGAGAGCGACAGGTCGGCAACCACGCCCAGCTCGCCCAGCACCAGATAAAGATGGTTAACCGGGGACCGGACATAGCAATAGCTCACGCCCACCTGCGGCTGCAGCGGCATGCCGTCCCAGACAAAGCGGAACTGCTTGATGTGCTCGTCCAGGGCCTCAATCCGCTGCTGGTGCGATTCCGCGTTAAGCCGTACCGACAGGTCATACCCGGTCAGGTGATACACCAGCTCATTGGGCTGGAGAATGCCACTCACCCACTGCGCTAGCTGCTGCTTGTACTGAATCCGCAGCAACACGCCGTAATTTCGGCCCAAAATTTCCAGCTCCGGAATGCGCAGCAGGCAGAGCGCCGACCACGGGTTTTTCGCCAGATCGCGCGACAGCGCCCGCAGGTTAGGCATATGGACGACCGGGTCGAGCAGCGCCAGCCTGCGGGAGCGTTTGTTCGCCGCGCGCTGCCGGGTCGCCAGCATCGACATATAAATCACCACGAACGAGAAGACCAGGTAACTGGAAGAGGTGATCGCCAGCTGAATGTCATACCCCGGGTTCACCGGGATATAGCGGTAAAAATAGTGAATAGACACCAGCAGTATCGGCGTCCAGATAAGCGAAATCAGCTTATAGCCAAAACGCATCGCGCCCCAGAGCATCACCGGCATCAGCAGGGAAAGAGTATAGTTGGTGGTGAAAATGGAGCTGTTCTCATTCATCGGAAGCAGCAGCAGCGAAAGCAGCCCGCCAAGCGCGATAGCCCACACCAACAACTCAACGACCGTCACCTTTTTGTCTATCTCGGAACGGATCTGCGAGAGAAGGCTTTTGATATAGCGCGGATGACGAAGCAGGCGGATCAGCAGATAGCTCAGCGGCACGCCCGTCAGGCCGCTGACCAGCAGCGTCTGATAGTTGATGAGCGTGCGAATATTGAGGGGATTTAATCCCGCAAGGCTCTGACGGCTCTCATACACGCCTAAATACACCGCAAACTGAAACAGCACTAGAAACAGCGTCGCGGGGCAGAACGCCTGCCAGAAGATGCGCTGCGCCATCAGCCGCACGTCTCCGTACGCGGTCATATTCCGTCTGGGCGCAAACACCCGGTAGCCACCCCAGCTGAGCACTAAAGGGACGACAAAATGGAGGATCCCCGCGACGGTTTCAAACATCCCGACCGACGGGTAATAGCGGATAAACAGCGACAATACGATCCCGGGCAGCGCTTCCAGGCCAAAGAACATCATCAGCGAAAGCAAAAATGAGAGGGGTAAATAATAGAGTGCCGCAATGCCGTCGCCCAGCTGCGTGAATGTATTCGCGATGCTCAGCACGGGAAGTAAAACCACAGGCAAAATAAGCGGTAATGCCCACCAGCGGTTTTCATTTTTTTTCAGGAAAGCGAGAATGTTCATAGATGCCCGGTTAAACCCCTTTCGCTCCAGAGGGAAAATAAAGACAGGCATCCAACCTGACGTACGCGCCGCCCGGCAAGGTGAGGGGCGAACTGTATGGAGGAAAGATTTTAAATATCAGGGCCGGGAAGCCATTGACTTAAATCAAACTACTTTACGCAAATAACTTTTCGCGGTGTTTTTTTGAAATTATTTTCTTCATATTATCAATATGGTAAATGCATTAATTAATTTCAATAACATTAATCAATGTAAACATTGACGGTTATTTACACACTTCAGAATTGACCCCATCTTCCCGCTGTGCCTTAATATCCTTGTCGCCCAAAAGGGCTTATCCAGGAAAAACAGAGTGAGTCAGGTCACGCGTATGCGAAAACGACATCAATTTAATACCCGAATGACCCGCATCATACTGCTCATCAGCTTCCTGTTTTTCTTTGGCCGCTTCGTTTACTCTTCAATTGGCGCCTGGTACCACCATCAGGACAAAACCCAGTCGCAGCAATCCAGCCTGACCGTCGACACCGCTGACCGCTAAACAGCCGTAGGATGTTGCACGAGCCGAATAATGGCCGCGATCCCTTTGCTGAGGATTTTATCCTGCCGCATTACCACCGCCAGCTGCCGCTGCAGCATGGGCGTAAGCGACATCACGCATAGCCCTTCGCGATCGGCATCCTGTTCGACCGCCATTCGCGGCACAATACTGTAGCCCAGACCCGCACGAACCATGCGTTTGATCGCCTCGATGCTGCCAAGCTGCATCACCGGTGCGATCGCTAATCCATTCGCCGCAAACCAGCCATCGATCAGCGCCCGGGTACCGCTGCCTGATTCAAAGGCAATCAGCGGCTGAGCGTGCAGCGCCTCCGGGGTAAAATCCCTGAACGCATCCTGCTGCTCCCGCGACGCGATAAAAACAAACTCTTCGTCCATTACCGGCATGACGTCCAGCGCTCTGCCGCTCACCGGCAGCGTCACCAGCCCCATATCGAGCCGGTTCTCTTCGATGGCCCTGACGATGTCGAGGGTGTTGCCCGTCGTCACCCCCACGCTCAGGAGCGGATAGTCTCGACGCAGCTTCTCCAGCAGCGGCGGCAGAAGATGGATGCAGGCCGTTGCCCCCGTGCCAAGCGTAATGGTGCCGCTCACATCGTGGCTGAATGCGCTCACGGACCGGATGGCGTCATCCACCGCCTGCTGAATACGCTCCCCATACGCCAGCAACGCCTGCCCGGCAGCCGTAGCCTTAATCCCTCGTCCGGTACGCTCCACCAGCCGCGTTTGCAGAAACTGCTCCAGCTGACGTATTTGCAGGCTGACGGCAGGCTGGGAAATACCCAGCGCATCCGCTGCCGCTGAAAAGCTGCCGCGCTGTATCACCAGACGAAAGGTGGCGAGATAGCCCAGATTAAGCGTTGTCATTCAAAGTTTCTCTTATACCGCGCATAAGGTTGCTGCCCTGCCAGCACAATAGCGCGCGAGTTATGCTCAGGACAACTGCATAACGGAATGAAAAACAATGGAAACACCCGCCCTGCCACGCCGCCTCGCCCTCACGGCGGGATGTAATCAGCTTATCAACTGGGGGATCTCGTTTTATATGCCCGGCACCTTTGCGCTGGCGATTTCAGCCGACCGGGGATGGTCATCACCGCAGATTTATCTCGGCCTGACGCTGGCGATGCTGGTGATGGCGGCGGTTTCTCCGTTTGTCGCCCGCCTGCTGGCACGCTTTAGCGGTCAGAAAGTGGTGATGAGCGGCACGTTGCTGATCGCCGCAAGCTGCGCTGGGATGGCGTATACCCAGACGCTTTTTGGCTGGTACTGCGCCTGGCTGATCGGCGGCGTAGGGATGCGCCTGTCGCTGTACGACGCGCTGTTCGCCGCGCTGGTGAACCTCTACGGGCAGCAGGCGCGAAGAACAATCTCACGCGTCACGCTGGCGGGCGGGCTGGCCTCCGCCGTTTTCTGGCCGCTGGGCGATGCTCTGCTTCAGGTCATGAGCTGGCAGGAGGCGCTGCGCGTCTACGCGCTCTTCGGCCTGCTGAGCGCGATGCTGATTCGAACGCTTCCCCGGCAGCGGCTGACGGTGACGACAAAGGTCACCGCGCCGCCGCTGAACAACGAGCGGCGTAACGCCTGGCTTTATGCCGCCTTCATTGCCCTCATCACCTTTGTCTCTAACGGCACCTCCACCCATCTGCCGGAGTTTATTGCCCACTTCGGCCTGCCGGTCGCCATCGGCATGCTGTGGGGGATCGGCCAGACGGGCGCCCGCTCGCTGGAAGTGCTGGCGGGTGCCCGCTTAACCCCCTTCAAACTGACGCTTTTTACCGCGCTCGCCATGCCGCTCTGCTTTCTTCTGGGGATGAGCAGCGCCCTGTTTGCGTGGTGTGCGGCCGGGTTTGTGCTGGGCTACGGCGCCATCAACGGGCTGGTCACCATCGTAAAAGCCACCCTGCCGCTGGAGCTGTTTAGCACCGAAAGCTATGCCCGCCGCACGGGGATGCTGCTTATCCCAGGCCAGCTGATGGCGGCAGCCTCACCGTTTGCCTATGCGTGGCTGAATAAAACGCTGGGGATCGCAGGTGCAATGTGGGTATCAACGGGATTGACGCTGGTGATTGCCGGGCTGGCGATAGCGATTGTGCGTCGTCCAGGCAGGCAAACTGTATCGCACTGTATCCAGAGCGCCACGCTGACAAACGGGTACAAAACGCCGCCTCCGGCAAATATCTCCGATACATAAAAATGGTTTTCTTTCCCTGTCGTCATTCACAACCGATAAGGAGAGAACCCATGATTCTTCGCTTTGCACTTTTCCCCCTGCTAGTCCTGGCCTCTGTAGCCCATGCCCGGACCATGCCGCTGGATAACCTGAGCGCCGCGGACGTTAACGGCCCCGCCGCCGTTGCGCCGCTGGCGCAGCCGCAGCCGCCCGCCAGGCTGATAGTCGATCCGCCGCTTGCCGGGCCGCTGAGCAAAGGCGCGGTGTTTATCCAGTACCGTGCCGAAAACCTGCGCATCGAGCCGGTATTCGGCCCCGATGCGCTCAAGGTCACCCCGCGCATCGGTCACATTCACGTGGTGGTGGATGACGCGCCGTGGCACTGGGCTGACGCCAGCGGAGAGCCGGTGATCCTGGTGGGGCTACCCGCCGGTAAACACAAGGTGACGATTATTCTGGCCGACCCGACGCACAAGCCGCTCGACCACAAAACCGTTGAATTCACCGTCCCGCCCCACGCGACGGTCCACCACTTTTAAGGAGTCTGAAGATGAAAGCACTGTCTGTAGTGACGGCAGGCCTGCTGGCGGTTTCCGCCAGCGCCTTTGCGCAGAGCCAAACCAGCGTCGTGCTGGTGCACGGCGCGTTTGCCGACGGCAGCAGCTGGAATAAGGTGATTACCCTGTTGCAGAAGCAGCACGCCGAGGTCATTGCCGTCCAGCTCCCGCTCACGTCGCTTAAGGATGACGTTGCGGCCACGCGGCGGGCCATCGCCCGCGCTCAGGGTGACGTGGTGCTGGTGGGCCACTCCTGGGGCGGCACCGTGATTAGCGAGGCGGGCAACGATGCGCGGGTAAAATCGCTGGTGTACGTGGCGGCGTTCGCGCCGGATTCCGGCCAGTCGACTGCGGATCTGGCAGGAAGCTATCCTGCCCCGCCGGGCAGCGCGGGCATTGCTAAAACGGCGGACGGCTATTTATACCTGCCGACAGGAGCTGTCAGAAAGGACTTCGCGCCTGACGTGAAGCCAGACACTCAAAACACCATTGCAGCCACGCAGGGGCCAATTAAGGCCGAGGCGTTTGGTGAAAAGGTCGCCCACGCGGCGTGGCATGATAAACCGAGCTGGTATGTGGTCAGCAAGAATGACCGAATGATCAACCCCGATCTTGAACGGGCGATGGCGAAGACGATCCATGCGAAAACCGCCGAGGTGGCGGCAAGCCACGTGTCGATGGTGAGCCAGCCGCAGATCGTCGCCCGGACGATTGAGCAGGCGATAAGCAGTAATTAACCGGAGCGACTCATTCGATCTTCTGCACTTCCGTATCCACCGGCAGCAGCGCAGTGCCGTCATGCGCTGCTGGCGCCATAAAGGGAACCGGCCTGCCCGTCCGCCTGTCGACCAGCAGCGAGTGACGCTCGCCCTGCGCAAACAGATTTTGCTCTCCCCACTGACGCAGCGCCACGATCACGGGGAAAAGACGTTCGCCTTTGTCGGTCAGAACATATTCCTGATAAGCCGTGCCGTCCGATGCTCCCTGTAACGTCAGGATTTCTGCCTCAACCAGCTTGCGAAGCCGGTCAGAAAGGATGTTGCGCGCCACCCCAAGGCTGCGCTGAAAATCCCCGAAGCGCGTCATGCCGTCAAACGCATTACGCACAATAAGAAGCGACCAGCGATCCCCGAGCAGGTCAACGCTGCGGGCAACGGGACAATATTCCTCTTTTACCGTATTTCGGGACATCACCTGTTTTCCTCGCAAAGGCCACCCTATAACTAGTTGCATTTTAAAACTGCATAGCCTAGCATTCAACCAGTTTCATTTTAAAACCAGGTTATCACAGGCGAGGATTTTGAATATGTCACTGACGTCAGCCCTTCCTTCAGCCGGCATGCCGCGCAGCATGGTCTGGCTGTTCGCCACCGCCAGCGGCCTAAGCGTGGCAAACGTCTATTACGCCCAGCCTCTGCTTGACGCGCTGGCGAACGATTTCGGCATCAACCATGCGGCCGTGGGGGGCGTGGTGACCGCGACACAAATTGGCTGCGCGCTGGCTCTTTTGCTTGTCGTTCCTCTGGGTGACAAAGTGGATCGTCGACGACTCATGGCAGTACAGCTGATTGCTCTGGTGGTGGCGCTGGTTTCCGTCAGCATGGCACAGTCCTCTTCAGCGCTGCTGATCGGTATGCTTGCGACCGGTATGTTGGGCACGGCCATGACGCAGGGGCTGATCGCCTACGCCGCCAGCGCCGCGTCGCCCCATGAACAAGGACGCGTTGTCGGTGCGGCACAGGGCGGCGTGTTCACAGGTTTGCTGCTCGCTCGCGTCTTTGCCGGTGGCATCAGCGATATCGCGGGCTGGCGCGGGGTCTATCTTTGTGCTGCCGCGCTGATGCTCATGATTGCGTTACCTCTGTGGTGGCGACTCCCCGCCCTGCCAGCCGTCACTGCCACGATGAGCTACCCGCGGCTGATTGGCTCAATGCTCACGCTGCTGCGGCAGGAAAAAGTGCTGCAGATACGCGGCGTGCTGGCGCTGCTGATGTTTGCATCGTTCAACATTTTCTGGAGCGCGCTGGTGCTGCCGCTGAGCGCACCGCCGTTTAACTTTTCGCATACAGCGATTGGCGCGTTTGGACTGGCTGGCGCGGTGGGCGCGCTGGCGGCTGGCCGGGCAGGACGCTGGGCCGATCGGGGATATGCCCAACGCACCAGCGCGGCGGCGCTGAGTATCTTACTGTTAGCCTGGTGGCCCTTGTCGCTGATGGACCGTTCACTCGGGATCTTGCTTATCGGCATCATACTGCTCGACTTGGGCGGTCAGGCGCTGCACGTCACTAATCAGAGCATGATTTTCCGCACCCGTCCCGAGGCGCACAGCCGGCTGGTCGGGCTTTACATGCTGTTTTATGCCGTCGGCAGCGGGCTCGGCGCGCTCGGCACAACGATGACGTATGCCTGTGCCGGCTGGCCGGGCGTCTGCCTGCTTGGCGCCTCGGTCAGCCTGCTGGCGCTGGTGTTCTGGTGGCTAACCCGCGCTAGCCACCGCTGTCCGCGGGATAATCCCGATTAATCCACGCGTGGTCCTCTTCCCAGGTGAACATCCATTTGCGCACCGGGCCGGCCATCACGTTGAGGTAGTAGCTGTCATACCCGGCCATCGTCGCGACCGGGTGGTAGCCCTTCGGCACCATCACCACGTCACGGTTATAGACCGCCATACACTCATCCAGCGCTCTGTCGTCGGTGTAGACGCGCTGCATGCAGAACCCCTGCTCCGGGTTGAGGCGATGGTAGTAGGTTTCCTCCAGGTAGGTCTCCTGAGGCGGGTTATCCGTGTCGTGCTTGTGGCTCGGATACGAGCTGGTGCAGCCTTCACTGGTCCACACCTCCACCACCAGCAGGCTGTCGGCGGGCCTGTCTTCCGGCAAAATATTATGCACGTAGCGCTGGTTATGACCTTTGCCGCGCGCTTCACCGTCGATATCCTGTGGCGCAATCAGCCGCGTCGGATACGTGCCTTTGCCCGGCGCGGCGCAGACCGCCAGCTCCAGCGTCGTCAGCGCCTTCACCTGCACCGTCTCCTGCGGGGTGACGTACACCGCCCACGGCTTAATGCGCTCGAAGGGGCTCATCCGCTCGCCGATATCGTTAAACTGCGCGGAAGGCGTGCTGATAGAGGCCCGCCCGGCGACCAGCACCAGGCAGCGCTCTTCGCTAACGGCGGGCAGCGTCAGCGTCTGCCCCTCCTGTAGCTCATACGCCTCAAAGCCGACGTAGCCCCACCCCGCGCTTTCCGGTGTAACACACTGGGTGCGCCCCTCCGCGTTCGGCTGTTGCCAGTGTGATAACAGACGTGACATGTTCCCTCCTCAAATCAGTCCGGCGTCGCGCGCCAGGCGGCTCAGGTTGTTATACCCCAGACGGGCGTAGGTCAGCGGATGGGCAATCGCCGGATCCTGCTCGGCCTCGACCACCAGCCAGCCGTGATAATCCTGCGCCTTCAGCAGCCGCATAATCGGTGGGTAATCGACGCAGCCGTCGCCCGGCACGGTAAACACGCCGCTCAGCACCGCATCGAGGAAGCTGGTTTTGCGGTTTTTCACGTCCGCCAGCACGTCGGCGCGCACGTCTTTGCAGTGAACGTGATTGATGCGCGACGCCCAACGCTGCGCCACCGCCAGCGGATCGGCCCCGGCAAAGGTCAGATGGCCGGTATCCAGCAGCAGTCCGACCGCCTACCCGGTGTGAGTCATCAGGTTGTCCACGTCCTCGGCAGACTCAATCACCGTGCCCATATGGTGATGGTAGGCAATCTGCACGCCCTGCTGCTGCGTATAGCGGGCAAATTCGGTGAGCTTCTCGCCGTACTCCTTCCAGCGTTCCTGCGGGAAGCGCGGGCGCAGATGCACCGGGGTCTGCTGCTCGCCGTGAATGCAGCCGCTCACTTCCGCAAACACCAGCACCTTCGCCCCCAGCTCGCGCAGCAGCGTCAGGTGTGACTGCACGGCGGCGATCTCCTCCTCCACGCTGCGCTCCAGCAGGCGGCCGGAGTACCAGCCGGAGACCAGCTGCAGGTCGTGACGCTGCAGGATGGGGCCAAGCAGGCGCGCTTCGCGCGGAAATTTATTGCCCAGCTCGAAGCCGGCAAAACCGGCCTCTTTACCTTCGCTCAGACAGGTCTCCAGCGACGTCTCCGCGCCGAGAGAAGGCAGATCGTCGTTCGTCCACGTCAGCGGGTTAATGCCTAATTGCACACTCATTGTCGTCTCCATTATGCGTGTCCGCGCTCGCGCCACCAGGCGATAAGCTGCAGGTAGTTGTCCCGGATGCGCGCCACCAGCTGCGCATCGTCAATATCGTGCTTCAGCCACGCGCGGGAGGCATCGCCAAACAGCGTGCGCCCCACGGCGAAGCCTTTCACTACCGTCTGCCCCGCTGCGGCTTTGAAGTCGGCGCGCAGCTGTTCCGCCGGGGCGTCCAGGCCGAGGATCACCACCCCGCGGCAGTGCGGGTCCCGGCGTTCGATAATCTCGCTCAGCGCCGTCCAGCCGTCGGCGGAGAGCGGCGGCAGCTTCCACCAGTCCGGGTAAATGCCCAGGTTGTAGAAGCGGGAGATGGCGCGCAGGTAGAGCTCGTCGCTGCGCGGCATGGTCGCAGGCAGGATCACCTCAAGCAGCAGCTCGTGCCCGGAACGGCAGCAGGCGTGGTACACCTCGGCGATTTTCTGCTCCTGCTCCAGGCGCAGGCCGTGGGCATCTTCCGGGTGGAAAAAGACCAGGCACTTCACCACGTGCTCCTGCGGCCAGCTGATAAGCTGGGTGCCGATGTTGCCGTGCTCCATCTCCAGCGGCCGGGAACCCGGCAGCTCGATGGGACGACCAATCCACCACCCTTCCCCGGTGATGGCGTTCAGCGCGTCCTGACCAAAGGTGCCGTCGCACAGAAGACCGGCTTTGCCCTCCAGCCCGGCGCGGCTCGCCGCCTCGCGGCTGGCCTGCAGGATCAGCTGCTTCAGCGCCGGAATGCGCTTAAGCGACGCGCCGCACTGCATCGCCATATCCTCAAGCTGGCTGCGGTGGTCGAAGGCCATCACACACAGCTCCGGCCATTCGCGGCGGCGGGTGGTCACCCGGTGGAGATGGTTAAGACGCGGGTCGAGATCCGGGCGCGGCACGTTCGCGGCGCGGGAAAGATAGTCATCCAGCTCGATTTTGCTCGGCATCGCCGGGGCGCAGCCGTGGCGCGAAACCACCAGCGCGCCACAGGCGTTGGCGTACCGGCACGCCTGCTCCCAGCCTTCGTCGTTCAGGTAGCCGCGCAGCAGGCCGGACATAAACGCGTCCCCCGCCCCGAGGACGTTCAGCACCTCCACGCGCACGCCGGTCACCGTCAGGCCGTCGTCCAGCCGGGGCGGAATGGCGTCGGTATAGACCGAGCAGCCGAGCGCGCCGCGTTTGCAGACCAGCGCAGCGTCACTGACGGCGCGCACCTGCTCCAGCGCCTGGAGGGTATCCGTGCTGCCGCCCGCAATGTGAAACTCCTCTTCGGTGCCGACAATGACGTCGAAGAGGTGCAGAACCTCCTGCAGCTCGCGGGTGACCTTATCGGCGGCGATAAAGCGCGTTTCGCCGTCGCCTAAGGCGGTGAGCCCCCACAGCACCGGACGATAGTCGATGTCCAGCACCGTGCGCACGCCGTGACGGCGGGCATAGCCCAGCGCCGTCAGCACCGCCTCGCGGGTCTGCGGATGAGAAAGGTGAGTCCCGGTGATGGCAAGACAACGTGCGGAGGCAATGTAGCTTTCGTCCACATCGCTGGCGGTAATCGCCATGTCCGCGCAGTTATCGCGATAAAAAATCAGTGGAAAGGTGTCCCGGTCTTTAATGCCGAGGAGCACCAGCGCCGTAAGGCGTTGTTTATCGGTAATCAGATGGCTGGTATCGCAGCCCACCTGGTTGAGCTCTTCCCGCAGGAAGCGGCCCATATGTTCATCGCCGACGCGCGCCAGCATCGACGAACGTAAACCCTGACGCGCGGTGCCATACGCCACGTTGCCCGACGACCCGCCGAGGTATTTGGCGAAGCTCGATACATCCTCCAGACGCGCACCAATCTGCTGACTGTAGAGGTCTACCGCCACGCGGCCCATGCATATCACATCAAACTGCTTTTCCACGTTGATACCTCATCAGACAATGTCGTTCACGTTCAGCCAGCGGCCTTCCCGGTGCGAGAGCGCAATCGCGTCCAGCACGCGCGACACCTTCCAGCCCTCTTCGAAGTCCGGCCACACCGGCGCGTCGGCGGCAATCCCGTCCACCAGGTCGCGCACCTCCACCGTTTTTTGATCGTTAAAGCCAATCCCGTGGCCCGCGCCCATGCAGAACGCGGCGTAGTCCGGGTGCGCCGGGCCGACGAGCAGCGTGCGGAACCCCTGGCGGTTCACCGGATCGTCATGCAGATAGAGCTTCAGCTCGGCCATGCGCTCCTGGGTGAAGCTGATGGCGCCTTTCGTTCCGGTGATGACGTACGACAGCCCCATCTTGCGGCCGCAGGCAACGCGGGAGGTTTCAATAACCCCTTGCGCGCCGCCCGCAAAGCGCACCATCGCGTGAGCCTGATCCTCGTTTTCGACGGCGATCATCTCCGACGATCCGGCCTTCGCCGGGCGCGCCGGGACCACGATCTTCAGATCGCCGCAGACCTGCTCGATCTCCCCGACCAGATACTGGGCCATGTTGACGATATGCGCCGCGAGGTCGCCCAGCGCCCCCAGCCCGGCGGTCTCTTTGAAGCAGTGCCAGTGAATGGGCGAGAGCGGGTCGGCCATATAGTCTTCGTTGTGGGTGCCGTAGAAGTGGATCACCTCGCCAATCTCGCCTCGCGCGATAATCTCCTTCGCCAGCTGCGCCGTCGGGTTTTTCATGTAGTTGAACCCCACCAGCGTTTTCACTCCTGCCCGCTGTGCAGCCTCAACCATTTCACGCGCGTCGTGGGCGTTCAGCGCCAGCGGCTTTTCCGAGTACACATGCTTGCCGCGGCGGATCGCCTCCAGCGCCATCTCCTTATGCAGATGGTTGGGTGAACAAATATCCACCACGTCAATGGCCGGGTCGGCCACCAGCGCCCGCCAGTCCCCGGTGGAGCGGTTGAAGCCAAACGCCTGCGCGCGCGCTGCCGCCAGCTCCGGCGTGACTTCCGCCACCATCTCGCGCACCAGCCTGCCGCGCAGGTTGAAGACCGTCGGGGCCTGGGCATAGGCAATGGCGTGCGCCTTGCCGATATACCCGGTGCCAATTAATCCAATACGAACCTCTTTCATCGTGATCCTCACAGTGCGCCGCGACGGCTTTTGGCATAGGTATCGAATGCCACCGCCAGAACGATAATTAATCCGGTGATAATCTGCTGGTAGTAGGCCGAGACGTTCATCAGCACCAGGCCGTTAATCAGAATGCCCATGATGATGGAGCCGATAATGGTGCCGCCGATGCGCCCGTAGCCGCCCATCAGCGAGGTGCCGCCGATCACCACCGAGGCGATGACGCGCAGCTCAAAGGAGATCCCGGCCACCGCCTCGGCGCTCCCCAGACGCGCGCTCAGAATGAAGCCCGCCAGCCCCGCCAGACAGCCGATCAGCACGTAGACGCTGACCAGCACGCGCTTGACGTTGACCCCCGCCAGGCGCGCCGCCTCCGGGTTGCCACCGATGGCGTAGACGAAGCGGCCCCAGCGGGTTTTATGCAGCGCCAGATAGCCGCCGACGGCGACGATGGCGAAGATCCAGATAGGAATAGAGATGCCGAGCAGCTCCCCGCGCCCCCACCAGCGGTAGCCAGGGTCGAAACCGGCAATCGGCGCACCGTCGTTAATCACCAGCGTCAGGCCGCGCCAGATGGTCATCCCGCCGAGGGTAACGATGAACGGCGGCAGGCGCAGGCGGGTGACGCCCAGACCGTGCAGAAAGCCAATCGCCGTACCCATCGCCAGACAAATCCCCAGCCCGATCAGCCAGCTCATGCCGCCCCAGGCGTTCGGGTCGACGGTGGTGAAGTTATCGCCCTTAATGACGTACGCCGCGGTCATGGCGCACACCGCGAGAATGGAGCCCACGGAGAGGTCGATCCCGGCGGTCAGAATGACGAAGGTCATCCCCACGGCCATGATCCCGTAGATGGACACTTCGGTCAGGATGTTGAAAATATTGCGTTCAGAGAAAAAGTTGCTGTTCTGCGACTGGAAGAAGATCAGCAGCAGGATCATGAAAATCAGCACCCCGAAGCGCTCGAAGAAGGCGATGGGATC
This sequence comes from Enterobacter sp. R-1.6.2, assembly GCF_035064085.1. NCBI lineage: Bacteria > Pseudomonadati > Pseudomonadota > Gammaproteobacteria > Enterobacterales > Enterobacteriaceae > Enterobacter > Enterobacter sp. R-1.6.2. The sequence goes on along the minus strand of NZ_JASEYI010000003.1, from coordinate 108,516 downwards.
GATGCGTCCGGCGCGTTTGACCGGGGCCTGCGTTTTAGAAATCATCTGCGTCATGAGAAACTCCGTTATGCCGCGTTCAGGGCGTTGTGGTTGATGGCCATCATCGTCATCAGCCGTTCTTCGTTAGCGTCGTCGCCGTGGATCTCGCCGGTCACCCGGCCTTCGCTGAGGGTGATGATCCGGTCAGACACCGCCATCACCTCAGGCAGATCGGAGGAGATCACGATCACCGCCACGCCCTTTTTCGCCATGTCAAACAGCACCTGGTGCACTTCCGATTTGGTCCCCACGTCGATGCCGCGCGTCGGCTCATCGACGATCAGCACCCGCGGGTTGAGCGCCATGCAGCGCGCGAGGATCACCTTTTGCTGGTTGCCGCCGGAAAGCTTGCGCACCTCCTGCGCGCTGTTGACCATTTTGATCTGCAGCGCCTTGCGGTAGGACTCAATCAGATCGTCCTCTTTGCGGGTGTTCACGAACCAGCGCCACTGCAGCAGCGAGGAGAGACAGGAGAGCGACAGGTTGTCGCGAATCGACAGCCCCAGCACCGCCCCCTCTTTTTTGCGGTCTTCCGGCACCAGCGCCACGCCCTGGTCGAGGGCATACAGCGGGTCGCGCGGCTGGTACGGCACGCCGTCCAGCTCAAAGCTCCCTGAGGTAAAGACGTCTGCGCCAAACAGGCAGCGGGCCACTTCGGTACGTCCCGCGCCCACCAGCCCGGCAATGCCTAAGACTTCCCCGGCGTGGACGTGGAAGCTGATGTCGTGCAGGGCGATGCCGTGCGGATCCAGCGGCGGCTTTTCGCGGCTCAGCCCCTTTACCGCCAGGCGGACGGGTTTGTCCTCATGATGGGTTTCGCTGGCGGGGCGACGGTTAAAGGCCACGTCGCGCCCGACCATCAGGCGGATCAGCTGTTCGACGTTGGTCTCCGCCACCGCGCCGGTGCCGGTAAAGCGGCCGTCCTGGAAAACGGTGAAGCGATCGCAGAGCTGGAAAACTTCGTGCAGACGGTGGGTAACGTAAATAATGCTCACGCCGCGGTTTTTAAGCTCCCGCACCACGCGGTGCAGGCTTTCCACCTCGCTGTCGCTCAGCGCGGCGGAAGGTTCGTCCATAATGATTAACCGGGCGTTGAGGGTCAGCGCCCGGGCGATCTCCACCATCTGCTGCTGGGCGACGCTCAGGCGGGCGACAGGCGTGGTCGGCGCAACGTTCAGCTGGAGGTAATCGAGAATGACCTGCGCCTCCTGGTTGACCGCCTTTTCGTCGACGATCAGGTTCCGTCTGCGCGGCTCGCGTCCGAGAAACATGTTTTCCGCGACGGTCATGTTGGGCAGCAGGTTGAACTCCTGATAGATGGTGATAATGCCCTTGTTCTGGCGTTCCACCGGGGAGTCGTCCACCGGCAGCGTTTCGCCGTTGAACCAGATATCCCCGCGCGTTTGCGGCTGCGCGCCCGCAAGCGCCTTCAGCAGCGTGGATTTTCCCGCCCCGTTTTCCCCCAGCAGGGCGTGAATTTCGCCGCTGCCGACGGTCAGCTGAGCGCTGCTCAGCGCCCAGACGCCGGAAAAGCTTTTTGCCAGGTCGGTCACTTTCAGTAAGGGTTGCGACATCAGTCTGCTCCTCCTCATGATGAGCCGCCAGAGGCGGCTCGGGACATATTAGTTACCGGCCTCACCGATACGCTCAGCCTGCTGCAGGTTCTCTTTGGTGATCAGCGTCGGCGGGTAGTCGGCCCCGGTGATGGCTTTCTTCTCGCGCACGTTGGCCACCAGCTGGCTCATCGCCGTCTGTACCGCAAAGCCCGGACGCTGATCCGCCGTTACCGCCAGCCAGCCGTCGCGCACGCGGGCCAGCGCTTCCGGCACCGCATCAAACCCGGTCACGAGGATTTCGCCCGGCTTCACGCCCTGGCTCTGCAGCGCTTCAATCGCGCCCAGCGCCATATCGTCGTTGGCGGAGAGGATCACCTGCGGACGTTTCGGCAGCGAAGGCAGAACGCTTTCTACGATGCGCATTCCTTCAGAACGCATCCAGTTGCCGGTCTGATCGGCGACGATCTTGTACTTATCCCCGCCCGCCTTCAGGCTGTCGCGGATCCCTTTGGTGCGTTCAATGTTGGAAGAGGAGCCCGGCTGGCCGGTGAGGAGAATGATGTCCGCGCCGTTGGGGAATTTGGTTTTGACGAAGTCGCCAACCGCCTGGCCGCCCTTGTAGTTGTTGGCGCCAAAGTGCGGCACTTTCTTCTGGCTGTCGACGGAGCGGTCGAGGGTGACGATCGGCAGCTTCGCATCCTGAATCTCATCCACCGCGCTGGAGACCGCGTTGACGTCGTTCGGGGAGACGATAAATCCCTGCGCCCCGCGGGTGATGGCGTTTTCCAGGTCAGCTACCTGCTTCGGCGAGCTGCCCTGTCCGTCCAGCACCTGAAGCTTCACGCCCATCTCTTTTGCGGCTTTCACCGCCGTGCGCTGCATGTGAACTTCAAACGGCATGGCCAGGTTTGGCGTACTGAAAACAATTTGCTCGTTTTCGGCGAGGGCGGCCCCGGACGTCATGGCGATGAGGGCGGCTACGATCAGTTTTTTCATTATTATGTCTCTCTGTGTAGGGTTGTTGTGTTTAGAGGACGATCTCGCGCTGGCTGCGCAGTGACTCCAGCGCTTTATCCGCAAGGTACAGCGCACGTTCACCATCATCGCCGCTGCAGTCAGGCACCGCTTCGCCGCGCAGGACCGCAACAAAGTGTTCCCATTCCGCGGCGTAAGCGGATTTGTAGCGCTGCAGGAAGAAGTGTTCCGGCAGCGCGCTGGTGCAGCCCTGTTTGCCGTAGTGCTGCACCTGGTTTTCCAGAATGTTGCCCGCGCACAGCAGCCCTTCGGAGCCGTGCAACTCCAGGCGCTGGTCGTAGCCGTAAGATGAACGGCGGCTGTTGACGATGGTCGCCATCGCGCCGGAGGCATATTTCAGAACGATAAACGCGGTATCAATATCCCCCGCCTCGCCAATCGCCGGATCCACCAGGTTGCTGCCCTGGGCATACACCGACACCGGCTCTTCGCCCATGATGAAGCGGGCCATGTCAAAGTCATGAATGGTCATATCGCGGAACATGCCGCCGGAGACGCGCACGTACTCCGCAGGCGGCGGAGACGGGTCGCGGGAGATGATGAGCAGCGATTCCGGTTTGCCGATGCGCCCGGCCTGCGCGTCGGTTTTCACGCGGCGAAACTGCGGGTCAAAGCGGCGGTTAAAGCCGATGAACAGCGGCACGTCGTACTCATTGACCACCTTCAGGCAGTCGCGCACGCGGGCGAGGTCAAGGTGTACCGGCTTTTCGCAGAAGATGGCCTTGCCGTGGCGGGCGGCCATTTCAATCAGATCCGCGTGGGTGTCGGTGGCGGAGGCGATCAGCACGGCGTGAACGTTAGGGTCGGTCATCGCCTCGTTCAGGCTCTGCTGGCGGGCCTGATACTGCGCGGCGAGACGGGTGGCAAATTCCTGATTCGGGTCAACCACGGACCAGAGCGTGGTCGCGCCGTGGCTGGCGATGTTAGCTGCATGTACCTGGCCGATTCGGCCAGCGCCCAGTAAAGCAATGTTAAACATAACGGCTCCCGGTGTTGGTGAATGCTGTGAACTAACGACCCTATAAATAAAACATTTATTTCATTTTTATAAATAGTGAAAATTATGTTTTTGAGTGCGGGTTAACACTTTTGAGATGAATGAGATAAATTTTGTTATCAATCTCACAACATGAGTGGACGTGCGGCAACTCCCCTCACCCCGGCCCTCTCCCCAATGGGGCGAGGGAGAAAAGCGCGCACCAAACTATCCCCTCTCCCCGTTGGGGAGAGGGTGAGGGGGAGGGGAAAATGAAATGAAAATTTCGTTACGAAGAGAAAACTCAATACTGGCGGGCTTTTTTCACCTGCGCCTGCGTTTGCTCAGCGGCCTCACGCACGGCAGACGACGCCGCCACCTGCGCATCACCGGTTCGCCACCAGGAGGCGTAGTCGTGGGTCATGGTCTTCGGCAATACCTTGATGTCCAGCAGCGTCGGGCCGGGATGCGCCCTCGACGCCTCCAGTGCCGCCAGCAGGCTTTGCTCATCGTTCACCCGCCACGCGCGGCAGCCGTAGCTCTCCGCGTTTTGCGCAAAGTCGACCTTCACCAGCGGCCCGTCGAGACGCCCGGTTTCCGGGTTGCGGTGGCGGTTTTCGGTGCCAAAGCTGCCCATGCCGTGCCCCATCTGCAGGTTATTAATGCAGCCGAAGCTGGCGTTATCAAACAGCAGAACGGTGACCTTAATGCCCTCCTGAACGGCGGTTTGCAGCTCGGAGTGCAGCATCATGTAGGAGCCATCCCCCACCATGGCGTACACCGGCAGTTCGGGTCTGGCGAGCTTCGCGCCGATGGCCGCCGCAATCTCGTAGCCCATGCAGGAGTAGCCGTACTCCAGGTGATAGCTGTCCGGCGTTTTGACCTGCCAGAGGCGCTGTAAATCCCCTGGCAGCGAACCGGCCGCGCCCACCACGATGGCGTTATCTTCAACATGCTGGTTGATCAGCCCCAGCACCCGCGTCTGGGTCAGGCGGGTGTTGAGCGCCTCGCCGTACTCCGCCAGCTGCGCATCCAGGTGCCCCGCCACTTCGGGCGCATCGTCAGAACTCCACTGGCGATCCCACAGGCGGCGGCACTCGTCGCGCCAGGCGGCCTTCGCCTGAGCGATCGCCTCTCCCCAGCCGCTGCGATAATCCCCGAGCGCGTGGGTCAATGCCTGGAGCCCGGTTTGGGCATCGGCAATCAGCGCGGTGGCGTCCAGCTTCAGGGCGTCAAACTCGGCCATGTTCAGCAGCAGGAATTCGACGTCCGGATGGGAAAAGAGCGCCTTGGAGCCGGTAGTAAAGTCGGTAAGGCGCGTGCCGACGCCAATCACTAAATCGGCCTGCGGCGCGAGCTGGTTGGCGGCCATTCCCCCCGTCACCCCTATGCCGCCCAGGTTAAGTGGGTGGTCACTTACCAGCGATCCCTTTCCGGCCTGGGTTTCGGCAAACGGCAGCCGCAGCGTCTCGACAAATTCGCGAAACGCCTCATGCGCGCCGGAATAGCGCACGCCGCCGCCGCACACCACCAGCGGACGACGCTTGCGGGCAATCAGCGCCCGCGCCCGCGCCAGACGCTGCGGATCGGGCGGACGGCGTTCGATGTGATGCACGCGACGCGCGAAGAAGCTCAGCGGGTAGTCCCAGGCCTCTCCCTGCACGTCCTGCGGCAGGCAGATGGTCACCGCGCCGGTATTGGCGGGGTCAGTAAGCGTTCGCATCGCGCTTAGCATGGCGCTCATCAGCTGCTCGGGGCGGTTGATGCGGTCCCAGTAGCGGGAGACCGGACGGAAGCAGTCGTTGGTGCTGATGCTGAGATCGTGATACTGCTCGATCTGCTGCAGCACCGGGTCCGGCTGGCGGCTGGCGTAGATATCGCCCGGCAGCAGCAGGAGCGGGATGCGGTTCGCCGTGGCGGTGGCCGCCGCCGTGACCATATTGGCGGCGCCCGGCCCGACGGAGGAGGTGACGGCAAAAATGCGCTGACGGCGGTGCTGTTTGGCGAATCCCGTCGCCATATGGGCGATACCCTGCTCGTTGCAGCCCTGCATTACCTGCAGATGGCCCGGGTCCTGCTCCAGCGCCTGGCCGATACCGAGCACGTTGCCGTGCCCAAAGATGGTCGCCACGCCCTCCACGAAGGGCGTTTCGTTGCCGTCCACGCTGACGTACTGTTGATTAAGGAACCGGACCAGCGCCTGGGCCATGGTCATACGTTCGGTTTGCATAAAACCTCCTGTCAGCCCAGCGTTGGCATAGAGAACGCAGCGCCAGTCTCCTGCTGCATTTCCGGCCAGCGCGCGGTGATAGTTTTCATTCGGGTGTAGAAGCGCACGCCGTCGCTGCCGTGAACGTTGAGCGCGCCAAAGATGGAACGCTTCCAGCCGCCGAAGCTGTGGAACGCCATCGGCACCGGGATCGGCACGTTGACCCCCACCATGCCCGCCTGCACCTCTTCGCAGAAGCGGCGCGCGCAGCCGCCGTCGCGGGTGAAGATCGCCGAACCATTACCATATTCATGGCGGTTAATCAGATCCACCGCGCTGGCGTAATCTGCTACGCGCACCACAGAAAGCACCGGGCCAAAAATCTCTTCTTTATAGATGGTCATCTCCGGGGTGACGTTATCGAACAGCGTCGGCCCGACGAAGTACCCCTGCTCGTGCCCCTTCACGCTGAAGCCGCGACCGTCCACGCGAAGTTTCGCTCCCTGCGCTTCCCCGCTATCGATGTAGCCCAGCACCTTGCTGCGGTGCACGGAGGAGATGAGCGGCCCCATTTCGTTTTCCGGCGACTGGTCCAGGCCCGGCCCCACGCGCAGCGCGGCAATCTGTTTCTCCAGCCGGGCGCAGAGGTCATCGGCAGTTTTATCCCCCACCGCCAGCACCACCGAGAGCGCCATGCAGCGTTCGCCCGCCGCGCCGTAGGCCGCGCCCATGATGGCGTTGGTCGCCATCTCCATGTCGGCATCCGGCATGAGAATGCAGTGGTTTTTCGCGCCGCCCAGCGCCTGGCAGCGCTTACCGTGGGCGGACGCGGTCTGGTAAATGTATTCCGCAATCGGCGTGGAGCCGACAAAGCTCACCGCCTGCACGCGCGGGTCGGTCAGGAGCACGTCAACGGACTCCTTATCGCCCTGCACCACGTTGAACACGCCGTCCGGCAGGCCGGCCTCTTTCAGCAGCTGCGCCAGCGCCAGCGCGAGAGAAGGATCTTTTTCCGACGGCTTCAGCACGAAGGTGTTGCCGGTCGCCAGCGCAATCGGGAACATCCACATCGGTACCATCGCCGGGAAGTTAAACGGCGTGATCCCGGCACAGACGCCGAGCGGCTGCATCAGCGAGTGGCTGTCGACGCCCGTGCCGACGTTCGCAGAGTGTTCACCCTTTTGCAGATGTGGGATGCCGCAGGCAAACTCCACCACTTCCAGGCCGCGGGTCAGTTCGCCCACCGCGTCGGAGAAGACCTTGCCGTGCTCTTCGCTGATGATGCGGGCCAGTCGCTCCATATTCTCTTCCAGCAGCGCCTTGAAGCGGAACATCACGCGCGCGCGCTTAAGCGGAGCATGGCGCGCCCATGCCGGAAACGCCTGCTGCGCGGCGGCAATCGCCTGCTCCGTTTCCTGCGCCGTACTCATCACCACCTGGCGGATCTGCTCGCCGGTGGCCGGGTTGAAGATCGCCTGAACGCGCTGGCCTGAACCGGTGACACATTCGCCGTGAATAAAATTCGCTACCGTCTCCATCCTTAACCTCTCGCTGTTGATACGTGACTGTTAACTGAACACTGTGTACTGAACACTATATATGAAACAAATATTCCATTTTAAGTTGAAATAAAATAAATGATGATTATTGTGATCAAGGATGGATTTTTATGTTAACAGCCAACAACACTGACGCAGCGTGCGCTATTAAGGGATTTCGGGCGAGGAAATGACTGAAGTTTCTGTTTCATTTTTGCTGCCAGATGGATGGCCGACATTTAAAAGACGCGGTTTTGCGTTTAGAATCATAAGACTGTATTTGGGGGATAACATGACGACAGCAACCAGCCTGAACGAACTGCAGCAGCAAATCCGCGATCGCTACGATAGCCTGAGCAAGAGGCTGCAGCAGGTCTCCCGCTACGTGCTGGATAACACCAACAGCGTGGCCTTTGACACGGTTGCCGTCATTGCCGAGCGCGCCGACGTGCCGCCCTCGACGCTGATCCGCTTTGCCAACGCCTTTGACTTCACCGGCTTCAACGAAATGAAACAGCTGTTTCGCATGAACCTGGTGGAGGAGACAGCCAGCTACAGCGACCGCGCCCGGCTGTTCCGCGAGATGGAGAGCGAGGCCGTGCCGGAAACGCCGCTCGATATTCTGCAGGAGTTCGCCCGCTCGAACGCGCAGGCGCTGCAGCAGCTGGCCGCCCGCGCCGAGCCGGAAATGCTGGAGCGCGCGGTGCAGCTATTGGCCGACGCCGACACCATCTACATCGCCGGACTGCGCCGCTCCTTTAGCGTCGCGGCCTACCTCACCTACGCCCTGAGCCATCTGGAGTGCCGCCCTATCCTGCTCGACGGGATGGGCGGCATGCTGCGCGAGCAGATTAGCCGCATTAAGGCGCACGACATCGTGGTGTCGATCAGCTTCTCGCCGTACGCGGAAGAGACGGTGATGGTCAGCGAAACCGCCGCCAGCGTCGGCGCGCGGCAGATCGTGATTACGGACAGCCAGATAAGCCCCCTGGCGACGTTCAGCGATCTCTGCTTTGTGGTGAAAGAGGCGCAGGTGGACGCGTTTCGCTCCCAGTCGGCAACGCTGTGCCTGGTGCAGTCGCTGGTGGTGGCGCTGGCGTATCGGTTGGGAGAGGGGAAGTAAGGCAATAAAAAAACCCCCTGCACAGGCAGAGGGTTTTGGTGTTAATTCAGCGGGTAATTATTCCCACACAATTACCAATAACAATAAAAAAAACATTATAAAACAACACAATGGTAATCACACACTACTCAACACCATGAAAAATACCCTTGTAGAAATGCATGGCAGCAAGGATAGCATTGTAACGGAGTGTAATCGGGTTTATGGTCAACGCATAGTGTCACGCATCCGCCAACCACGGGAACTCGCATTCAAGGCCTAATGTCCGGGCCAGTCTGATTGCGGTTTTTAAGATTGTTCCACCAGAAGGAAGATATGCGGCGATTCGAGTCGTTTGCGAATGTCGGCTTACTGGAAGTCATTCTATGCAACAGTCACCGGACGTTCGTACACTTCACGTTTGCCGCAATAGAGGTGCATTAAAGCTAACCTTACCTGATACAGCCCTGTGCTAATTGCGTGGCAACAAGCTTGGCCCATTTACATTTATCAAATGACGTCGTACGGCACACATAACATAATATGTCAGCCACTGTTCGATGACTCAACAATTCTGAAAAAGGGAGGCGCATGAATCGCCATTTCAAAAGGGACTTTGACGACCGTGTCAAATTGCCACAAAGTGTATTTGGGCGGGTAGACCATGTCGTTACGTCAGGGCCTCCGGCCAACATTGTGCTAATTGCAGTTGATGCAATTGACGTCAAGTGGCTGAACGACCAGGCAAAACAAGACCCGCGATTTGACATCAATAGTCCTATAAAAGCAGCTGGGGCTTGGAAGAGCCAAGGCTTCCCAACACCCGGAACTCCGAGCATCTTTGAAAGCGCCCCACTATTTCGCATTGAAGTAGAATTAGATGCCAGAACAAATCCATTTGAACTGCCATTCTTGCCTGACTATGACGGACTAAATACGAACAAGGGTACGCAGGCTTTAGAGGGCGCATGGTTTAAGTTCGAGGTGTCTGCAACCCACCGTAAAGGGTTCACGCCTGCGCTAATCTACCCAGGCTTGTTCGCCACGCCAATTTCTGCGTTTGTTCAGGGAACAATGCCGAAACCTGTTCACGCCAATGCTCTGGCAGGAATATTTTCGTTGCAGCATTTCCCAAAAATATCGGGAGCTTGTCTTCAAGCTACTCTCAAGGGAACTCGCGCAGACATGCTCGCTGTCTACGATGTTGGGCAGGGAAACGCAAACGCTTTACTCAATGCGAATTCAGACATCACTTGTCATCCGCTGCCGTCGCTCTACTTTGACCTTGGTGCTGGGGTATATCGTAACAAGCACACAACGCCGACTCCCCTGCTTTTCTGCTTTACACTCTGCCCGCCAATTATACTGTCACACTGGGATGCAGATCATTGGGCTGGAGCGTACGCGACTGGAGTCGGTACTCCGCCAACCTATCCCGCACTTCTGCGCACATGGATTGCGCCACTACAAACTGTCGGACCACTGCACATTGCCTTTGCAAATGACATCATTGCCCAAGGTGGCAAACTCTCCATCTACAACCCGCCCCCGGGGGGGATTGATACGGTCGCACTCTCTATGAGGACTGAACTCCGATTGGCGCTCGGAACTGGGAATGGCAGAAACGACACTGGAATTGTTGCGGTAGTGGAGAACAGAAATCTAAGTCCCAGTAGAACCTGGCTTCTAACTGGCGACTGCAACTATACGCACATCGAGCCTTCATTAGCGCCTAAAAACCCTATAGCTGTGGTAGTCCCTCATCATGGAGCAAACCTTAATGGAGGAGCCGCTGCACCAAAACCATTCCGCGGTGTGAATGAGTACTGCCGCCTGCTCTATTCGTTCGGCCACGACAATGCACACGGGGCAACAGGTGTCCGCCACCCGACGCTCAACACGGCGACACTAAATATAGGAGCTGGGTGGGATCATGGAGCATGGCATTTACCCACTCCGGCTGATAAGGACCCTAACTCCTTCGATGACGTCAGAGCGACCGCACGACATACTGTTGCTGGAGCCACTGGCGCAAATCTTGGTGGTATCCTGGTGGGCTGGAACGGCCTTCCCGCAATATTCAAGTCCCCATGCGGTGGTGGTATAAGCATCCAGTGCACCACAACACCAGGACTGAGCTAGAGGCAGCCCGAATATGTGTCTATCGACGTCCACGGTCTGGAATCTTGGTTGCTTCTCTGAGTGTGAATTGCATTTACGGAGTAGTGAGTGCAGGTCAGGAGTTCACTTACCGTGCACTGGATCAATGTGCCTTTGAGTGTGGTGTTGAGTTGCGCTTAATCCAGCCGGGCAAGCCAACGCAGAACGAATTTGTTGAGAGCTTTAACGGACGATTTCGCGATGAATGTCTGAATTAGCGCTGGTTCAGCGATATGGGAAATCATTAATGACTGGTAGCGGGATTATAACGAGTGCCGTCCACATTCAATACTGAATTATCAGACGCCATCAGAGTTTGCAGCACGGTGGCGAAATGGAAAATGTTAAGGTAAACAAACTGCCCCTACTAACTGACGATTGTGTCTAATACTAGGGGCAGATCAATCAGTCCCACAACGATCCCTGGCGGATTTTTACCACTCTAGTCTTTTGAACAATTCCCTTGATGTATAAATGTTCAGCAAAGTATAATTACTGGACGTGGAAAAATAATTGATATGCTATGGATACAATGAATATTGGATTAACTGAAATATTATCATTTGCTGCATTAATTGTATCGGTATTCAGTATGCTGTATGCAAAAAAGCAAAGTGATTTTGCAAAGAGAAATCATTTTAATGATTATCGCTCTCATTTATCTCAATCTCATCTGGCATATAGAAAAGCACTAATTAAAACACAAAACAAACATAAAAATGATCTTCTTGAATTAAGTAGACTTGCTGGGGAAACATTAGTAAAAATAGTTAACCATTTCGACCGATATGACACCAATCAACATGCAGAGAGATATCTAAGACATTTACTGCATGAAAGTTCAGAAATGGTTTTCCGTACATTCCAGGGGCAACTTGCCTGGCAAACTGCAGAAAACATATCACATAGATTTCACCAAATATCTTTTATTGAGGATAATCTCAATCCAGTTAAAAATATATTTGGAGATTGCTCTTTCAGGGAGGAAATCAATTTAAAGTATCATTTAGAACCAAATGCATATCTAGAGGCGGATTTAGTGAATGATACTTATTTTTGCAATCTGGTTCTAGAGATGAAAGCAAGACTTGATGAATCTAAACTAAAAGAGTTGATGAGCAACGTTCAAAAAGAAATTATTAACTTCAATACGTTGCACAACAATCTAAAAGCCAATCTTTCCATAAGTGCTAATTACCTTGACGATTTAATCCATCAGGGAAATAAAGAGCACTTCAAACTGAGAGAATCCCCACAACTTTACTCTGAAATGAAAAGAACAAAAACACAATTGAGAACATTAGGTTATATAAACATGCCTGAGGGCTTAGATAAGTCTTTAAGTGGGAAGGTTTATTTCTCAATATCCAAAAGTATCCATTTATGTGCTCTCCTTCATGCAATACAATGTTTATATTCATGGGGCTGGGACTATGAATAATAAAGTATTCTTAATTTAATACGGGAATTTAAATCTTTCATATTATTAAAAAGAACACCAATAGATAAAATTTATTGGTGTTCTTTTATCAAGTCAGGCAATTAAAAAGTCACCCACTCACTCCCACTCAATCGTAGCCGGTGGCTTACCGCTGATGTCATATACAACTCGCGATATCCCATTGACTTCATTGATTATTCTGTTAGACACGCGGCCTAAGAAGTCATACGGCAGGTGCGCCCAGTGCGCGGTCATGAAGTCGATGGTTTCCACCGCACGCAGGGAAACAACCCAGTCGTACTTACGGCCATCGCCCATCACACCGACGGAGCGAACCGGCAGGAACACGGTGAAGGCCTGGCTCACTTTGTTGTACAGGTCAGCTTTGTGCAGCTCTTCGATGAAGATAGCGTCCGCGCGGCGCAGCAGGTCGCAGTACTCTTTCTTCACTTCGCCCAGCACGCGCACGCCCAGACCCGGACCCGGGAACGGGTGACGGTAGAGCATGTCGTACGGCAGACCCAGTTCCAGACCGATCTTACGCACTTCGTCTTTGAACAGCTCGCGCAGCGGTTCAACCAGGCCCATCTTCATCTCTTTCGGCAGGCCGCCCACGTTGTGGTGAGATTTGATGACGTGTGCTTTACCGGTTGCGGAGGCCGCAGACTCGATCACGTCAGGGTAGATAGTGCCCTGCGCCAGCCACTTCACGTCTTCCAGCTTCAGCGCCTCTTCGTCGAATACTTCCACAAACACGCGGCCGATGATTTTACGTTTGGCTTCCGGATCGTTCTCGCCTTTCAGCGCATCCAGGAAGCGCTGCTCGCCTTCCACGTGAATGATGTTCAGACCGAAGTGGTCGCCGAACATGTCCATGACCTGCTGGGCTTCGTTCAGACGCAGCAGACCGTTGTCCACGAAGACGCAGGTCAGGTTTTTGCCGATGGCGCGGTGCAGCAGCATCGCGGTCACGGAGGAGTCCACGCCGCCGGAGAGGCCGAGGATCACTTTGTCATCGCCAACCTGCTGGCGGATACGCTCAACGGCGTCGTCGATGATTTTTGCCGGGGTCCACAGGGCTTCACACTGGCAGATGTCACGCACGAAGCGCTCCAGCATGCGCATACCCTGACGGGTGTGGGTCACTTCCGGGTGGAACTGCACGCCGTAGAAGCGTTTTTCTTCGTTCGCCATGATGGCAAACGGGCAGCTTTCGGTGCTGGCAACGGTCACGAAGTCAGACGGGATGGCGGTCACTTTGTCGCCGTGGCTCATCCACACGTCCAGCAGCGGTTTGCCGTCTGCGGTCAGGGAGTCTTCGATACCGCGCACCAGCGCGCTGTCGGTGACGACTTCTACCTGTGCGTAGCCAAACTCGCGCTCGTTAGAGCCTTCTACGTGGCCGCCCAGCTGCATTGCCATGGTCTGCATACCGTAGCAAACGCCGAATACCGGCACGCCAGCTTCGAACACGTACTGCGGCGCGCGCGGGCTGTTCTCTTCGGTGGTACTTTCCGGGCCGCCGGACAGGATGATGCCGCTTGGATTGAATTCGCGAATCTGTGCTTCCGTGACATCCCACGCCCACAGCTCACAGTAAACGCCCAGTTCACGTACGCGACGCGCCACCAGCTGAGTGTACTGAGAACCGAAGTCCAGGATGAGAATGCGATGTTTATGAATGTTTTCCGTCATTGACGCTAATTCCGAGGCAAGTGAAACAAAAACAGAGCGCCCGGCAGAAGCCGGGCGCGGAAACTTATCAGGAGCCCAGACGGTAGTTCGGGGACTCTTTGGTGATCGTCACGTCGTGAACGTGGCTCTCCTGGATACCCGCACCGCTGATGCGTACGAATTCCGCTTTAGTACGCAGCAGGTCAATGGTACCACAGCCGGTCAGACCCATACAGGAGCGCAGGCCGCCCATCTGCTGGTGAATGATCTCTTTCAGACGGCCTTTATACGCTACGCGACCTTCGATACCTTCCGGCACCAGTTTGTCAGCGGCGTTATCGGTCTGGAAGTAACGGTCAGAGGAGCCTTTGGACATCGCGCCCAGGGAGCCCATACCGCGGTAAGATTTGTAAGAACGGCCCTGGTAGAGTTCGATTTCACCCGGGGATTCTTCGGTACCGGCCAGCATGGAGCCTACCATTACGGCAGCTGCGCCCGCGGCGATCGCTTTGGCGATGTCGCCTGAGAAGCGGATACCGCCGTCAGCGATAACCGGAATACCTGTGCCTTCCAGCGCTTCAACCGCGTCAGACACGGCGGTGATCTGCGGAACGCCCACGCCGGTCACGATACGTGTGGTACAGATAGAGCCAGGGCCGATACCCACTTTCACCGCGCTGCAGCCAGCGTCAGCCAGCGCGCGAGCGCCTGCGCCAGTGGCCACGTTACCGCCGATGATCTGCAGATCAGGGTATTTGGCACGGGTGTCGCGAATACGTTGCAGAACGCCTTCGGAGTGGCCGTGAGAGGAGTCAATCAGCAGGACGTCAACGCCCGCAGCAACCAGCGCGTCAACGCGCTCTTCGTTACCGGCGCCCGCGCCAACCGCAGCGCCGACGCGCAGACGGCCATGCTCGTCTTTACAGGCGTTAGGCTTACGTTCTGCTTTCTGGAAATCTTTAACGGTGATCATGCCGCGCAGGTGGAAGCTGCTGTCAACAACCAGCGCTTTTTCAACGCGTTTTTCGTGCATTTTTGCCAGCACCACGTCGCGGGTTTCACCTTCGCGAACGGTGACCAGACGCTCTTTTGGCGTCATGTACACGCTGACAGGCTGGTTCAGGTCAGTCACGAAACGCACGTCACGACCGGTGATGATACCGACCAGTTCGTTCTCTTCGGTCACCACCGGGTAACCGGCGAAGCCGTTACGTTCAGTCAGGGCTTTCACTTCGTGCAGCGTGGTGGTTGGCAGAACGGTCTGTGGGTCAGACACGATGCCGGATTCATGTTTCTTCACGCGGCGAACTTCTTCCGCCTGACGTTCGATAGACATGTTTTTGTGAATAAAGCCAATGCCACCTTCCTGTGCCAGGGCGATAGCCAGGCGCGCTTCAGTCACGGTGTCCATTGCCGCAGAGAGCATAGGAATGTTCAGGCGAATGGTTTTCGTCAACTGCGTGCTGAGATCGGCAGTATTCGGCAGAACAGTGGAGTGAGCGGGAACGAGGAGGACGTCGTCAAACGTCAGTGCTTCTTTAGCGATACGTAGCATGGGCAATATCTCTGACCTGGGTGGTTAAATATTGCCGTGGCATTATACAGAGCGTAACCGATTGCATCTACACTTTTTTATAAAAAAGCTTGCGATTGCCTCTCAGCAGGTTACTATCGACTGAATAACTTGCTGATTTAGAATTTGATCCCGCTCACATGTTATCCTCTCAAGCCCCCTCAATTTATACCGTCAGCCGCCTGAATCAGACGGTGCGTTTGCTGCTTGAGCAGGAAATGGGGCAGGTCTGGATCAGCGGTGAGATCTCTAACTTCACGCAGCCGTCCTCCGGTCACTGGTACTTTACCTTAAAAGACGACACCGCCCAGGTGCGCTGCGCGATGTTCCGCAACAGCAACCGTCGCGTGACGTTTCGTCCTCAGCACGGCCAGCAGGTTCTGGTTCGCGCCAATATCACTCTGTATGAGCCGCGCGGCGATTATCAGATCATCGTCGAGAGCATGCAGCCTGCGGGCGAAGGCCTGCTGCAGCAGAAGTATGAACAGCTAAAAGCCCGGCTCTCTGCCGAGGGGCTGTTCGACCAGCAGTATAAAAAACCACTGCCCTCCCCTGCCCACTGCGTTGGGGTGATCACCTCGAAAACCGGTGCGGCACTGCACGATATTTTGCACGTGCTGAAGCGTCGCGACCCTTCCCTGCCCGTCATCATCTACCCGACCGCCGTTCAGGGTGACGATGCGCCGGGCCAGATAGTTCGCGCCATTGAGCTGGCGAACGCCCGTCAGGAGTGCGACGTATTAATCGTCGGGCGCGGCGGCGGCTCGCTGGAAGACTTGTGGAGCTTTAACGACGAGCGCGTGGCGCGGGCAATCTTTGCAAGCCTTATCCCCGTGGTGAGCGCCGTCGGCCACGAAACTGACGTAACGATAGCCGATTTTGTCGCGGACCTGCGCGCGCCTACGCCGTCCGCGGCGGCGGAAGTGGTCAGCCGCAACCAGCTGGAGCTGCTGCGTCAGATTCAGAACGGCCAGCAGCGTCTTGAGATGGCGATGGACTACTTCCTTGCCAACCGTACCCGCCGCTTTACCCAGCTTCATCATCGTCTTCAGCAGCAGCACCCGCAGCTGCGTCTGGCGCGTCAGCAGACCGTGCTGGAGCGCCTGCGTCAGCGCATGAATTTCGCGCTGGATAGTCAGCTTAAGCGCGCGGTTTCGCGCCAGCAGCGCGTGACGCAGCGCCTGAACCAGCAGAACCCGCAGCCGAAAATTTATCGCGCGCAAACGCGGATCCAGCAGCTGGAGTATCGTCTGGCGGAGAGCGTCCGGACGCGTCTGAGCACCACCCGCGAGCGTTTTGGCAATGCGGTGACCCATCTTGAAGCGGTCAGCCCCCTCTCCACGCTGGCGCGCGGCTATAGCGTGACGACGGCGACGGACGGCAAAGTGCTGAAGCAGACCAAACAGGTGAATACCGGCGATGTGCTGACGACGCGTCTTTCAGACGGCTGGGTAGAAAGCGAAGTGAAATCAATTAAACCGGTGAAAAAGACGCGTCAGCGTAAAACCGGATAATTCCTCGCCGGTTACTTACTATACTGCTGCTATTCCCTTTTTTAATAAGGAGAGCAGCATGCCCCATCTTCATAGCGTTATTCCCCCTTATATTCTTCGTCGTATTATCGAAAGCGGTTCCGAGCCGCAGCAGCGCTGTGCCCGTCAGACCTTAACCCACGTCCAGACGCTGATGGCCCACATGCCCGGCAAACCCGCCGCGCCGCACGTGAATAAAGCCGGACAGCTGGAGCGCGATATTTACGACGCGAAGCATACCCAGGAGCTGCCGGGTACCCAGGTGCGTTACGAAGGCCAGCCATCGAACGGCGATGTGGCGGTGGATGAAGCCTACGATTATTTAGGTATTACCCATGATTTCTTCTGGAAAGAATATCAGCGCGATTCGCTCGATAATAAAGGGCTTATTTTGACCGGCACCGTTCACTATGGCCGGGAATATCAGAACGCCTTCTGGAACGGTCAGCAGATGGTATTTGGCGACGGCGACGGGGAAATATTTAACCGCTTTACCATCGCCATCGACGTGGTAGCGCACGAGTTGAGCCACGGCGTGACCGAGACCGAAGCCGGGCTTATCTATTTTGAACAGTCGGGCGCGCTGAACGAGTCTCTGTCGGACGTGTTTGGCTCGCTGGTTAAACAGTACCATCTGAAGCAAACCGCAGATAAGGCTGACTGGCTCATTGGTGAAGGGTTGCTGGCGAAAGGGATTAACGGCAAAGGGCTGCGCTCAATGTCTAAACCCGGCACCGCCTATGACGATCCCCTGCTCGGCAAAGACCCGCAGCCTGCGCACATGAAAGACTTCATTAAAACGCGCGAGGATAACGGCGGCGTGCACCTGAACTCCGGCATCCCCAACCGGGCATTTTATCTGGCCGCTACGGCGATCGGCGGCTACGCCTGGGAAAAAGCGGGTTATGCCTGGTACGACACGGTTTGCGATCGCAAACTGGCGCAGGATGCGGATTTTGAGGCCTTCGCAAAGCTGACGATCGCGCACGGAGAGAAACGCTCCGGCAGCGACGCTGGTGCGGCCATTAAACAAGCCTGGGAACAGGTGGGAGTGTTGTAAATGCAGGTTCCGGAACTGACGGATGACGCCGTGGTTGAGCTGGCCCGGGAAGGCGGCGTCGCTTTTATTCCCAAGCTGAGCGGACAGCGCACCATCGCGCTCTCCTCGCTCAATGAGGCCCAGCGCCAGCGCCTGGTGAGCATCCTGGAGCAGGCTTTTCCACGCGGTCAGCCGCCGGGGCAAGCCTCTTCACCCGGCAGCGGCGACCAGCGCTATTTCCGCATCCAGATTATCTGGACCGGGCAAAATCAGGCGCACTACGCCGATATCATCGTGCTGGTGCCCGAGCAGGAAGCCCCCGAGTCGCTGGTCGAGCTGTGGCAGAAAGGCGAAGGCTGCGTCTGCGATTAACCTTCGGCCCGAACAAACTCCACGCGTTTTTTAGAGATAAGACCGTGGCCGTTCTGGCAGAAATAGTCCACCGCACCGCAGGCTTTTAATACCTGGAGCGGCTGATGGCACTCCGGGCAGCGGGCTTCAAGCGCAATATCTTTATTACAGCTGTCGCAGTGCGCTACCCCGTTCTGGGACTCCAGCGGTGCCTGGCATTCCGGGCAGGTAATCGACATATTCTCTCCTGTTGGGTTTTACCGGGGCATAACGCCGCCCCGGCAAGACCGAGCTTTATGAGGCGTTAGCAGCCGGTTTAGTCTGCGCATTTTCCAGCATGCGGCGCACCGGAACAATAAGGACGATCAGTACCGCGGCACAAATCAGCAGCGCGATGGAGCAGCGAGCGAAGAGATCCGGCAGCATATCCAGCTGTTCGGCCTTCACGTGACCGCCAATCAGGCCCGCCGCCAGGTTACCCAGCGCGCTGGCGCAGAACCACAGCCCCATCATCTGGCCGCGCATTCTTTCCGGCGCAAGCAGCGTCATGGTCGCCAGGCCAATCGGACTCAGGCACAGTTCGCCGAGCGTCAGCATCAGGATGCTGCCCACCAGCCAGAACGGCGACACGCCCGCTCCACCGCTGCTCAGCACGTTCTGTGCCGCCAGCATCATCAGGCCAAAGCCCGCCGCCGCGCACAAAATACCAATAACGAACTTGGTGATGCTGCTCGGGCGAATGTTTTTGCTCGCGAGCTTCGGCCATGCCCAGCTAAACACCGGAGCCAGCAGGATGATGAACAGGGCGTTGATTGACTGGAACCATACCGCCGGGATTTCAAAATCACCAATCATGCGGTTAGTGTAGTCGTTGGCAAACAGGTTGAACGAGGTTGGTTTCTGCTCAAACGCGGACCAGAAGAACGCCGCTGAAATCAGCAGAATAAAGCAGACCAACAGCCTGGCGCGCTCTTTACGGTTCAGCCCCGCAAAGACAAACAGATAAATAAAGTAGAGGGCTACGGACGCCGCAATCACGTAGACCAGCACGCTGGCTACCGCGACCGGGTTAATCACAATCACGCCCTGCGCAATCAGCGTCACGATCGTTGCCACGCCAGCCGCCAGCGCCAGCAGCCAAACGCCCACGCCGTTACGCTTCACCACCGGGCTGTTCCAGGTAGAGTCGAGGCCGACTTCGCCGTCATAGCGTTTCATTGCCGGAACGGCAAACACGCGGAAGATAATCAGCGCCACCAGCATCCCGATACCGCCTATACCAAAGCCCCAGTGCCAGCCGTGGGTTTTGATCAGCCAGCCGGAAATCAGCGGCGCGATAAACGAGCCCATGTTGATGCCCATATAGAACAGCGAGAAACCGCCGTCACGACGCGCGTCGCCTTTTTTATACAGGGTGCCGACCATCACCGAGATACAGGTTTTGAACAGCCCTGAGCCAAGCACGATGAACATCAGGCCGATAAAGAACAGGTTGTTCCCCATCACCGCAGAGAGCGCGATCGACAGGTGTCCGAGCGCAATCAGAATTGAACCGTACCAGACGGCTCTCTGCTGACCGAGCCAGTTATCGGCCAGCCACCCACCCGGCAGCGCGGCCAGGTACATGGTACCGGCAAAGATACCGACAATCGCCGAGGCGTTTTCACGCGCCAGGCCCATCCCGCCGTCATAGACGGTGGCGGCCATAAACAGGATCAGTAACGGACGAATGCCGTAAAACGAGAAGCGCTCCCACATCTCGGTGAAGAACAGGGAACCGAGCGGATACGGATGGCCGAAGAACGTTCGGCTCTCTTTTTGATTAACAGTGGATTGCATAATTCTCCCGAAAGGTATGTCGTCGTGCTTGTAAACACCAGCAGGTACGCCGGCCAGTTACGTATCTGGCCGATTTTTTACATGCGGCGAAAAGTTAGTTAACCATTTGATAACCAGGCGCTAGTTTTGTCTAGTACCAGACCCTGGACTTTAAGATGAAAATTCGACGATTGTCTACTTTCTTAGATTTAAACTTGGTTAAAAGTGAATAGTGATTGACTTCACACAGAGATAACCGGCGGTATGATTTGGCAAAAAAAAGCCCGCGATAAACGCGGGCTTTCGTGAGGCAGGTAAAGATTATTTGCTTTTCTTAATGTGAAAGACAAATACAGCACAAATAACATTGATTTTAAATGTTTTTATAATTCGACAAATAAAAATGGGTACAACCTTGTGTACAACAAAAATCAAAGTGCTCTGCTTTTTAGCTCACTTTTTGAACTACGAATGTTTCGCAGCTTCTCCGATCCCTTGCCGTAATCTTGCCGTGCTATCGAAACCTCACCGTATCCTTACCGTGATAGCCATTTTCTTATTGTATGATAGTGCTATCCCACAATAAGGAACCTGCCAGCCATGAGAATGACCAGCCGCAAAAAAGAGATACTCAGCTACTTTGAGCCGGATAACCTCGAATGGGTGACAGGTGAGATTGGTGCGCCGCCGTTCGATGTATCGGGCGTGGCCTACCTTCTTCATGGCATGGTGTCGTTCGATAATCGCCACCAGATAGAATCAACCCGGCGAACTCTTGAAAGTATGGTTGCTGGTGGGTTGCTTGAGCGGGTGACAGTGTACGAATCCCGGCAGATAAAAAGCGGCGGTGAGACTAGCGCAACGGTCGTGCGCTACGGTTTACCCGGACAGTGTGCCGTTGTGCGCGATAATGGCGGCGCTGATAAAGCGATTGATGGGGAATGCTGGCGGGTTGGCTAAGTCGAACGGGGCAGGGCGGAATAGATAAAAAAACATATGACGGGTTAATCTGCGTACTGGATTCAAGCCCTTATCTGGCGCGGATCTCGCTTCATATGGGCTTTGAGTCTGTCCAGTACAGTCCAGTATTTCAACATCGGTGACTATACGGATTGCTAACATGCGCCGCTTTTTTTAACCATTCGCAGATCCCGCCTTGCTTGCATTGAAACGGATCTCGCTAAACTCAGCTCAAGCCGTGCGATTCTGTCGGCATGTAGCCCCATGAGTCCGTTAATCAATGTCATCTCGCGCCATTCTTCTGTTCCCTGCGTCGGATTAGTCGCCAGTAATAGCCCGTATCTCTCAGCCAGCATGAGGTTTCTTGCACGATTTCGCACCAGCGGAGAAAGCGCCTCTCCTCCCTCAAATGGGAAGAATGCCCGCCGACTGCGTTCACCATGTTTGACGGCATTAGTATTACCCAATGGTGCGCCTGCGCCTTTCCGCTTGCCACCCCATCCCGATCTTGATTGTTGGTTATTTTTTTTCATTTAACGGCTCACTGTGCGCATTTTTGTGCGCAAAAACCTTAACAAACCCTAACAATACCTTAATAAAACTGTATATCTAACTTCCGCCATCTACTGCGAACGGATAGCGCCCAAGCCAGCAATAACAGGCATCTCCGCTATTTTTCGAATGAGCAATTCGCGCTTAGAAATTACTGCGAATTCGCAGTTAGCATTCGTCAGGTAGTACGCACGTTGAATACGCAGTTTTGCTGCGTACCTGACTGCGTACTGCGAACCAGTGGCGCGAACCTGAATATTCTGGACGACCTAAATCACGCTCTGGCTTCCAGCCTCTGCTGGCGCGGGTTTAGCGCTACTAGGGTTTAAAATCTGTCAAGAACAGTCCAGAATTTACAGCCGTTTTAGTGCGAACATTACTGCGAACAGTCGCCCCCGATGGTGGCCTGTCGTTGCTTCTTGCCGCCATTTAACCGGAAGGCGTTACCGTTCGGTTGCGCTATCCCCATGCGGTGTTGCGTTTCGGTAACAGCTTTATGCAGATCGCCAAAGTCCTCAACCTTCACGGGCGGGCGCTTCACGTTCTCCAGACACGTTTCACGGCGGCGCTTTATCCATTCCCGATCATCGTCCTCGGTGCATAACAGCATGACTTCCATCCATCGCGCGGCGGCGCGTCGGTACAGCCCCTTTGCTTCCAGAGCCTCTGCTTTACTATCGTTGACCATGCTTATCTCCCTCAGAATGGCGTTTCATCGTCGAATGGTGGGCGCTGGTCGTATTCATCACGGGATGGCTGCTGCGCACGTCTCAGCGCGTCCGTTGCCTGTCCCTGCTGTCCTGCCTTCCCGCCGGGGCGTACCGTTCTGGCGCTGATCACACTGTCGGCTACTACCTGATACCCCTGCTGTGTACCGCCGTCCTGCCCTGTCCACTGGTTGAGTTGCATATTGCCTGCCACGCTCACAAGGTCGCCTTTCTGGTGCTTTGCCAGCGCATCGGCCTGCTTCCCAAAAGCAATAACGCCCAGCCAGAAGGTTGACTCTCCCGCCTCTGCCGCATTACAGGGGAGCGACACCGCCAGCCGCGCCATCGCCATGTTGTTACCGTTCGTTGTGGTGCGGGTCTGGGGATCTGCCACCAGCCGCCCGTATGCTGAAATTTGTGCTGTCATTGTTACCTCACCGGATTATTAGTTTTGCTAATAGCGATTTCTTAACGTGGGACACCTGCCTATTTTTTTTTCATAATAAGCAGAAATAGTGTTGTCTCAGTTGTCTTTGTTGTCTCACGGCGCTACAGGCCGCGCCACGTCTGGATTTTGCCGAGACAACATTGATGATTTTGTGTTGTCTCACGCAGGGTAAATGTTGTCTCACTGCCAGCCAGGCAAAAAATCACACTTTCACTATGTTGTCTCAAAACAGCTAAATGTTGTCTCGCTGTTGTCTCAGAAAATGAAATAAAAACCTTATAAATCAATCAAATTTACAAACTGAGACAACAAAGACAACTGAGACAACACTAAAACTACGCATGTGAAAAAAGATCACTCCTCTGGCTGGCTGCTATCCTCTGCCATGAAGTTGAGCACATAAACGCGGATTTGCCTGCCATCCTCGCGCACACGTCCCTGATAACCTCTGCCGCTGGTCGGCGGGGTGAGCATCCCGACGCGTTTAAGTACCTCGGCAAACTGTTTGGCATTGAATCCCCGTGCGATCTCCTGCTCGAAGGTCGCCGGGAAGGTGTAAAAAATTATCGGGTCGCTGTCGTGGTTCCCCTTCTTCCTGTACCCAGCTAAATCACGGATCGGTAAATCACGGGGGTCATAACCCAGCGGCGCGTAGCGGCTCAGGCCATGAGCATTCAAAAACGCCTCCGTCTGCTCAATTATCTGCTGGTGCTCTTTGTTGCCCGTGCCGAACTCGCGCAGCCAGGCATTGTAGCTGTGCTGTATCGCATCACGGCACGTCTGATCGTCCCATCCGGTAACAACCTCACCCAGCAATAAAGCCGCCTCCAGAATGGCAAAACGTGCGGCCACGCGGTGTACCTGCTCGCCATAGTCAGCAGGAATAAGGCTGCGCCAGCGGGTTTCACAGTCACGAACGGTATCAATGGCCTGCTGCTGGTGGTCTGCCAGCCACCCGATCCACTCCCGCCCGGCAGCGCCGTGATGGTGCTGATAAGCGTCTTTCAGCGCGTCGGCGTGCTGTTTGCCGTTCTGGTGGTCGTGGAAGCGCACCGCCTTACTCAGCGGGATATTCAGCAGGCGCACCAGTTGCCCGGCTTTGGTCTTGCGTCCGGCGGTGGCTATGAAGGTTTCTAAGTCCATTTCCCCGGTACTGATCGCCACGGTGCGCCAGCGCTTTAAATCCCGGTTGCCGCCTTCCTTCGCCCCCTGCAATTTCCCCACGCCGTTAAACAGCGCGTAAGCAGACTGAGACACGCTTACCGGGTCTGCCCCTTGTCCGACTTCATCCAGTGGCATCAGCCCGTCATTGTGTGCTGCGGCTTCGTTTGCCAGCCCCAGCGCCGTGCCGTACCACGTCAGGCGCAATAAGTCCGGGTTGCCGTACAGACTGCTGGCGACGTTCGCTGTGGTGGTCTTACCCGCGCTCGACTGTTCATAGAAGTGAATCCCGAAACCATCAGCACCCGCCAGCCCGATTAACGGGGCTGCCAGTGCGGCGGCAATGCCTGTCATCATCGCGTAGTTACCGTATGCCAGCCGCGCAACACTGTTACGCCAGCTCTCTGAGGTTCCCGCCACGGTGTACCCGGCAGCGGCAGAACTGCGGCCACTGAATAAAACGGGTTGCGCAGGTGCGCCGATTATCTCCCCATCCGGCATGATGTATGCCCCGCACTGCCAGCCAGTAGCGTGAGCAACACGCCACAATTCACGGGAGCCGCTACGCTGTAGCCAGTCGGCCAGAATCGCCCGTAAGCTGCTTTTCGTGGTGACATTAACCCCGCCCGCTTTCAGGGTGCGCCAGCCTTCGCGCTCCCCGATATCAGCCAGGGGGATAGCCGCTGTTGTCGGTATGCCTGCGCCAAAGGCCAGCCAGCGCAATATCAGATACTGATCCTTATCGTCCCGCCCGGTGCCAATAACGTCCATCGGTGAGGCCAGCCAGCTTTCATTGTTGATAATCTCGCCGCTTTCCTTGTCCACTTTAGGCGTGATCCAGTAAACGCCATCTTTGCGGCTCTCAATGCGCGGTTTTAGAGGGTCTTTCTCTGGCTGGTCAGTTTTACCGCCCTCAATGGCCTGTAGTTGTGGTTTCACGGCATCCCCCTGAATCTGGTACATCGAATCATTAAAAGCGGCTGTAGCGGCTTCCAGCCCGTTTTGCTGGCGGTAGTCGTCCCAGTCGGCTTTATGGTCTGTCTGCGGCAGCGCCACCCAGCCAGCCACGGACAAGGCGGCTTTCTCTGCGGCATCTTTGCCCGTGTTCGCCTGTTCGTCCTGCTGGTGGTCGTTATCTGCGGCAATGACAATCTGCGCGGCTGGATACATCCGGCACATCACTTCGGCAACGGGTAGCAGGTTGCCAGCGTCGATTGCTGCCACTGTCAGCGCCTCCGGGCGCATCAGGTGAACAGACAGAGCGGTAGCCAGCCCCTCGGCAATTAATACGCTCTGAGGCTGTTCTGGTGCGTTTACCGCGTGATATGCCCCGCGCTTTGCCGAACCTGTCAGAAGTCGCTTTTCTCCATGCGGTGTAATAGTCTGCGCTGCTGCCACTGCGCCGGATTCGTCCACCAGCTCCAGCAATAACGAACCATCGGGCATAAGCGGGTATTTAAACCCGGTCAGCCCTTTTGATTGCAGGTACTCAGATTCGCCCCGTGTGACGCTCTGGCGCATTCCGGCATACAGACGGGCAAACGTAGCCCTTCGCTGCTCTGCGTCCTCTGCTGCCTGTTTCTGGCGCTCCTGCTCATGCCGCTGGCGGTCAGCTTCCAGTTGCCCCCTTCTCTGGCTGGCTGCTTTCCTGTCTGTTTCCGTCTCCCGGTAATCAATACCCAGCACATCAGCGGCAAGCTGTGCCGCCTCCGTGGTGTCGCAGTTGTTCACCTTCTTAATCAGGTCTAAGCCATCGCCCGCGCCGCACTGATTGCAGATAAAGCTACCGCGCCCGTTGTCGTCGAATCTGAAACGGTCTTTTCCACCACATGCAGGGCATGGGGAATGGCGGCGCGATGAATCAGGCACGTCGATAGACAGGCCAGCCAGTACATAAGGCCATCGCCCTGCTGCGGCGCTGGTCACTTCGCGGATAAGGTCGATATTACGCATTCGTGTCACCTCCCTCAGTGCGCCGCTGGCATTTCAGGCAAGCCGTTTTCATTCAGATCGGCAATGAATCCATCGTGTAGCTCTGCCAGCGTCTGACGCCCGAACGGGGTCAACTCGCCGCGCTCCGTGTCGATCATGGCCTGATAAAAAACAATGGCGTTCTCTGTTCCCTGCTCAACGCCGTAGCGCTCAATCATTGCGCCCTCGATGTTGTTTGCCATCGCCAACCGCTCAGCAAACGGGTAAATCACCATGCCCGCATTACCATTGGAGTAAATCGCTACCTGCGATGATGTGCCGTCAGACTCAGTAACGGAGGTTGTGCCGTTCTCGCGCTTCATTTCAGCAACGAAACAGGCCGCAATCAGCCAGCGCCACATAGTGACGTTATGCTGCGTGGTAAAGTCGAACCAGCCACGCGCCCCGCCATCAGCAACGGCAAAATGAATGGCGTAGCCGATATCTGGCGTATCGTCGTACTCTCCCGCATCCAGACGGCTTACAGCGCTCTCATAGGTTATAATGGCTACATGCTCATATATCCCGGCATCATTGCGGGTCATGATATTTACGCCGTGCGGCGTTGCCTCTGCGTGATAGCTCATGACTTGCCCTCCCGATATTCACGCATCACATAGTCAGCCAGCTTGCTTTCGGCTTCTTCCATTGCCTCCGGGACGCCATGCAGCAAAGTGAGGATTGAACCGATAAGACGCGGAAGGTCGGGGCTAGTGTCTTTGGTGGTGCTCTCCAGCCACATGGATAAAACAGCCTGTGCCTGTTCAATCTGACAGGTGGCATCAATCAGTTGTAACTGGCTCATGCTGCCACCTCCAGACGGATACGGCCTGCAAAGAAACAGACGTGATCCCGCGCCAGTGAACGGCGGGCTTCATGCTCAGACGGCGCGGCGATATGGTGAATTTTGGCGGTAATTGTCGGCATATCGCGGCGAACGGCTGCGATTAACCAGATGAATTGCGGATTTTGGGTAGGGGTAGTAGCCATGATGGCAGCCTCCTTTGTGTATAAGGAGTCACCACCTGAGTTTCCACGCTCTAAAGGGGTGGTGACGTTAACGGGGGTGGAAATACCGGACACAAAGGAAACCGGCCTGCCTTTCGGCAGCCCCGCCAACGCCACCATAGATACATTGCGGGCATTGCCGCTGAATTGGTGTGCGCTATGGCACGACACAAAAAAAGACGCTATTGGCGTCTGTGTCGCCTTTATGTTCAACGGGTTTCCACGCCCGGCACCAGATTTTGCTGGTGCGCTATAACCATAAACCGGGTTGGCGATAGTCGGCAAGCCCTTTTTTATGGACTCCAGAAACTCACCTTCGCGTGCGCGTCGATACTTCTCCGAAAACTCCTCGTCACCACGACGATAAAATGAGGGGCTGGCATTAGCTGGCGCTGTTATGCCAGCTTCGCATTCATGCGCGTGCGTACTTCTCCCGAAAACACCAAGATTTGTAAAGATCTGGCGGTGGCAAATGTCAGGTTTTGACAGGTTCCAAACGTCGCTATTTGTCGCAATCTGGCGGCGGGCTGCTTTGCTCCAGACGTTAACATTTGCATACATCAGGCCAGCCAAGGGAAAGGCTTTATTCTGGACGGTGGGCATTAGTGAACCTCCGGCAATTGAGGCTGATATTTGCGCCATAGCTCCGCTTCTTCGGCGATCAGGCGGGACTTCTCACCTTTACAGGCTTGCAGGTCTTTACCGCGCTTGCTGGCCTTCTTGTCGTAAGCTGCTTTGCGTTTGCTGTGGTCGTTCAGGAAGGCGAACGGCACACCATAGGAGCCAGTTTTACGAATAGACGGGATAACCTCGCGGAATACCCAGTTAGTGAAACGATGTGCGAACGTTCCGGCGGTGCTGGCCTTCCGGCTGCGGGCGATTAATTTGTAAAAGCCCGATTCGCAGACAGTACGCATAACCTGCAATCCACCGGGGGTGGGTGTTAAACACACCCCCTTTTCATCGGCATCTAATCGCCTCAATGCGACTTTGTGATCGGCTATTTCCAGTGCCTCACAAACATCTTTGGCGATAAACCACGGATCGCCATCCATATTGACGATGCGAACTTTGATACCCTCAAACCGGATAACGGAAATATCCCCCTCGACTGCTTGAGGAATTTTTTTCTGGCTAACGTAGGATTGTGGGGCGGCCTCCGAATTGAATCGGCTTTTTTCGATAGTCATATTTTCGGCTCCGTTATGCGGCGTTAAACGCGTCCGGGTAGAGGTTCAAAATGTCGGTAATATCCTGTTGAGATAACCCGTGATGTTCATTAATGGCGGCGTTATGGTTCACAAGCTGGATCACTTTGAGAACATCGCCACGGCAGGAAAAGCGGTAGCGCAGGTGTGCGCCGATACCATCCGGGTTTTTCTCGTCGATACGCTCCAGTTGAATATCAAGCTGGCGCTCCAGCTCGCTTGCATAGTTGCGACCGGATGAAAGGCGGCAATATCTCAGAATGTCGTTTTCTGTCCATCCCTCTACGCCAGTGCGTAGCATGTAGACGCGGGCGCGGTGCTTCTTCGGTGTGCGGCGTGGCGCTTGTGTGGTGGGCGCTGGTGGCGTAACATCAGACGTGCGAATATCTGAATTAGCCGCCTGTAATGGGCGGTTTTTCTTTTCCATTACGCCACCTTTCCCCGGCGCTCCGCCAGCCAGTTATTAATCTCTACCGCATCAAAGGCGGTCACGTTATCGGTGAGTTTTACCGGGCGCGGCAGAGTACCGTTCTTAACCCAGCGGTCAATAGTTGGCATGGAAACACCCAAAAGTTCCGGCATACGAAAACGGCGGATGTATCCAGTAGTGGGAAGTGCTGATTGTGCGGCTTGAGAGGCTGTCATATGTCCCGTAACTCCTATGATAGCTGGTGTTACGGGCATTTAAGGCAAAAAAGACCCTGCTGTGAATTACACTAAATTTAATATCATGATGCTAATTTTTAGTATCTGACTACTTGGGCTTTCCTGCTGTAGTGCGATCCATGGGCTTGCGATTCATATCTGAGATTATTTTTTTTAGATAGTCGATAGACGGCTCGGAATAACCTGCACCAACAGATAGCCAATGATTTATTGTTGCGTTAGCCCAAGCATCATTTGTGTCTATACCGTTAATATTTTTACATTCATCAGGAAAGGTATTGCGTGTGTATATAAGAGCCATCAGACAGTTCTCTCTATTCTGACTAAATCTTTTAGTATTCCCATGCTCTTGTATTTCATTCACTGTATTAACAGTGTTTTTTAGAGGGGAATGATATCTTGGGGTTATAGCTGTGCAATTATCTATACAATCTCTAACACGCAGAAACCAACCCCTTGAAATGTAAATACTATCAAGAGTGATCACTTCTTCATCTTGACGCATTATTTCTGTCTTTATTTCTTCAGGGTTGCTGAAAATATCGCTAGGTAAATCAAATTTGTGAGCTTCTCCTAAAAGGATTGACTCAACGGTATCTGAATTGTCGTAATCAACACAATCATGCGAAGCGGTAAGTAACGGGCCAATCTTTGAAGATCCATAACGTAATACTCCATTTATTGTGCCACTGTTAAGATGCCAAATCCCAGATGCTAAGCCAGTGTTATACCTAACTCCGTGGAGTTCTTTTTCTTGACCGTCATAGAGCACTGGGTCGATAAGATAAAAGTGTGAGTTTTTGAGGCAATTAGTATCTTGTATTACTTTATCTTGTGCCCAGGCTTCCTTATTGATAAATCCGGCCAAAACGCAAGGTATACCATCTAAGATCACACCTAAGTGAATTGCTCCAGATGCCCCCATAAGCAATAAGTCATTGGTTTCAATTTCCAGTAACTCTGAGGCTCTGACGATATGGAAATAAGTGTTTGGAGGAATTTTTTTCATTTACTCATCCATTTTTTAATTGAAGTGACGTTGTAATCTTCGCCATGTTCCAGCGCTACCAGCAAATCACACCACAACGTGAGCGCTGCTTTTCGCTCATCGAAATACTGGTGACGGTTATAGATACCCTCCACGCCTTTAATTTTGTGGTTCAGGCATCGCTCAGCTATCACGGGGTCAATCCCCAGCGCTGCCATTTGAGTACGCATCGTGCGGCGCAGATCGTGAATACTGAATGGCTCAACGTCCGGCATTTCTTTCAGGACGGCGGGCATAACCATATTCAGGGTGGCGCGGCTGACATGCGATGTCGTTCTGGCTCGTCTGGCTGGAATTAGCCAGCGGCTGTCTCCGGCAAAGAGCCTGATTTCTTCGATCCACTCGATTACCGGCTGCGGTAGGGGAATGTCGATATCATCCCCATTCTTTGCACGGGTTCCCGGCAGGTGCCAGACGGCATTTTTCAAATCAAACTCATCCCATTCTGCGGCGCATAGCTCCATCTTTCTGACGCCCAGCGCAAGAATGATTTTAAAAGTAAGCTCGTTTTCCCTGCTTATCCCGCGCCCACGGCGTAGCGCTTTAAAGAACTGGATTAATTCATCGCGTGATAAGGCGCGTTTTCGCCCCTGCTCCTTGCCCCCGGCATCCTTCGAGCCAAAGGATATAGCGGGGTTCACCTCAATCATTCCGCGCACCACAGCGTAATCAAACAGGCGCTTTAGCATTCTCAATACATCATTAGCGACTGTGGGAGATCCGCGCTGTAGCACGTCCTGCAAAATGCTATCAATATGACGCGGGCGCACGTCCTCGACGTTCATCTTGCCAATTAGCGCCACGATGTTTTTTTGTAGGCTGCTGCGGAAAAGGTCAGGGTGTTTGTAATTTGGTTCTATCTGGCGGGTGTAATACTCAGCGGCAAGCGCCGAAACGTTAATGGCGTTCTTCTCAGCCTCGATCTTTGCCATAGCATCGGCTTTTCGCTGCTGCTTCTCTGCTGCCACGTCATAACCCAGCGCAACGCGTGCTGAAAGCTCCCTTGCTATCTCCCTTGCTTTAGACAAAGGGAAGTCAGAGTAAGAGCCAATCAGCATAGTTCTGGACTTACCTGCCATTTGATAGCGGTAGCGCCAAAAAGGGGTTTTATCCTCTTTACGAAACCTCAGATACAGCCCGTCACCGTCAGCACGTCCCTCGAACCTTTCCCCGCTCTTAACCCAAGCGCGAATTTGCATATCTGTAAGTTTTGGCATGTGCGAATACCCGTGAAACAAGCTCATTCCGTCATGGGTACAAAGCTTTTGCACCCAAAAACCACCACACTTGTACCCAGAAAAGCCGTATATCAAACCGGGTACAACCTTGTGTACAACATTATCATGCACTCTGATGCGTCGTTATGATAGCCCCTGATAACAAAAAAGCCCCGCATATGCGGGCTTTATGGATTTCATGCTGGTGGGTGAATCGTCCTGATAGCTTATTTGCTTTTCTTAATGTGCTTAATCAAGCGCTTACGCTTACGCATCTGGTTTGGCGTCAGGGTGTTGCGCTTGTTGGCAAACGGGTTTTCCCCTTCCTTGAACTGGATACGGATAGGCGTGCCCATTACGTCCAGCGATTTACGGAAGTAGTTCATCAGATAGCGCTTGTAGGAATCCGGCAGGTCTTTCACCTGGTTGCCGTGAATTACTACGATTGGCGGGTTGTAACCACCGGCGTGGGCATATTTCAGCTTCACGCGACGGCCGCGCACCAGCGGCGGCTGATGGTCTTCAGCAGCCATATTCATGATGCGGGTCAGCATCGCGGTGCTCTGACGACGGGTGGAGCTGTCGTACGCTTCACGCACGGATTCGAACAGGTTACCCACCCCGCTGCCGTGCAGCGCAGAGATAAAGTGCACGCGGGCGAAGTCGATAAAGCCCAGACGGAAGTCGAGGGTCTCTTTCACCTGCTCGCGCACTTCATTGCTCAGGCCATCCCACTTGTTGACCACGATAACCAGTGAGCGCCCACTATTGAGGATAAAGCCGAGCAGAGAGAGATCCTGATCGGAGATACCTTCGCGTGCGTCGATGACCAGCAGCACTACGTTGGCATCTTCGATCGCCTGCAGGGTTTTGATAACGGAGAATTTTTCCACCACATCGGTGATTTTCCCGCGCTTACGCACCCCGGCGGTGTCGATGAGGACATACTCGCGCTCGTCGCGCTGCATAGGGATGTAGATACTGTCACGGGTGGTGCCCGGCATGTCGTAAACGACCACGCGCTCTTCACCCAGAATACGGTTAGTAAGCGTAGACTTACCTACGTTTGGACGACCCACGATGGCCAGCTTGATCGGCAGATCCTGCGGGTTGAAGTCGTCTTCAGGCTCTTCTTCGCCCTCTTCTCCGTCTTCAAACTGCGCCCAGTATTCAGCGTCTTCGTCCACTTCTTCCGGCGGGTTTACTTCGTCAACCCACGGCAGCAGAACGGTTTCCAGCAGGCTGGTGACGCCACGGCCATGCGATGCCGCAATCGGGTAGATTTCACCCAGGCCAAGAGACCAGAAATCCGCGACGGCCTGATCGGCATCGATACCGTCAGTTTTGTTCGCCACCAGGAAGGTCGGCTTTTCGCGTGAACGCAGGTGTTTGGCAATAGCGGAGTCCGCCGGCATCAGGCCAGCGCGCGCATCCACCATAAACAGCACCACATCCGCCTCTTCAATCGCCAGCAGCGACTGTTCCGCCATGCGGGTTTCAACGCCGTCTTCTGTGCCGTCAATACCACCGGTATCAATACAGATGAACTCGCGTCCTTCCACCTCTGCACGACCGTACTTACGGTCACGCGTCAGCCCCGGGAAATCCGCAACCAGCGCATCACGGGTGCGTGTTAAACGGTTAAAAAGAGTGGATTTTCCAACGTTAGGGCGCCCGACAAGCGCGACCACAGGTACCATGTTTGAAGCCTCATAAAATTCAAAATAACGTCACTTTCGCGGCGTTTTTAAAAATGTCAAAACGGCTCCTGAGTGAACAGGAGCCGTTTAGTATACTACAACCGCCGGGTAATTAACGCGTGATCGCGTACAGCGTGCCGTCTTTTGCCTGAATCAGCAGTTTGCCGTCGGCCACAACCGGATCGGTCAGGAAGCCAGAGCTGTCGACTTTTTGCTGTGCAACAAAGCGGCCGTTATCCGGATCGATCCAGTGCATATACCCTTCGCTGTCGCCAACCACCAGGCTACCGTTGTACAGCACAGGCGAGGTCAGCAGACGGTGCAGCAGATCGCTTTGCGTCCACAGCGTCACGCCGCCTTCGGTGCTCAGCGCCAGCAGACGGTCGTTCTGATCGACCATATAGATGCGGTTGCCCTCAACGATGAAATCGTTCACAGAGCCCAGCTCACGTTTCCACATGATCTGGCCGCTGCGCAGATCCAGCGCGGTCAGGTTGCCGTTATAGGCCAGCGCGTAAACCACACCGTTAACGATGACCGGCGTTGTGTCTACGTCGCTCAGACGGTCAATTTCCGTTGAGCCGGTGGCCTGAGAGATACGCTGCTGCCAGATCATCTGACCCTGCTGCATCAGCACGGCGCTCACGCGACCGTTGTCACCGCCCACAATGGCAGCACCAAATGCGGTAGCCGGTGCTGATTCACCGCGCAGAGAGAGCGCAGGCATATCCAGGTTAACGGTCCATTTCACCAGACCGTCAGCTTCGTTCAGCGCCTGCAGCTGGCCGTTGCTGGTATGAATCAGCACCAGGCCGTCGCTCACCACCGGACGAGACAGGGATTCACCCGCTACGGTTGTTTGCCAGGCAATAGAGCCGTCGCTGCTGTTCAGCGCATAAACCTGCGCTTTTTCGCTGCCCACGTAAACATGGCCACCGGCAACGGTCAGACCGCCAGAGAGCAGTGCAGGTTTACGGGAGAACCAGCCGTCTTTTTCCGCCAGGTTAACGGACCATACTTCTTTCCCGTCATCGGCGTTCACCGCTTTCACGGTACCTTTGCGGTCAGCGGCATAGACAACGCTGTCTGCATACGCAGGATGAAGGTTGGAATAGAAATCACCAATCCCATTGCCCACGGAGACATCCCACGCGGTGGATGGGGTAAACTGGTTTTCAACCGTCGGCAGTGGGGACATTTTCACAACGTCTTCTTCGCCACTGAACAGTGAACAACCACTCAATAACGTAACAGAAAGCAGTCCTGGCAGAAGTAATTTACGCAATTGCATCGGGTCCCTCTCAGACGGACAAATTATTTATTTTCATCTGCATCATTTCGCTCAGCGCAGGTGAAGCATTGCTCTCGACGCCAGCTTGCCACGCTTTACGCGCGCCCGCTTTGTCACCTTTGCTCAGCAGTGCTTCACCGCGCAGATCGGCAACGATGGCAGCAAAACCTTCGCCTTTGATGGTATCGAGCGTTTTCAGCGCATCGTCAGCTTTTTTCTGCTGAACCTGAATACGTGCCAGGCGCAGATTGATCACCGCTTTCAGGTTCTCATCGCTTGCCGCAGCAAGGCTCTGAGAGAGCTGTGCAGCGGCTTTATCCAGTTCGTTCTTATCAACGTACTGCTGAGCCACTTCCAGCGCAGCCAGTGCACCGTAGGTGTTTTTGTTGTCAGCCGCAAATTTTTCTGCCGCCGTCAGCGTTTGCGGCTGATCGGCACGAATTGCGCTCACGGTATTTTCATAGGACAGGGACGCGCCGCGCGCGGAATCTGCCTGATGATTGTTCCAGTAACGCCAGCCCACCAGCGCACCGACACCTAAAATAACCCCAACAACCAGCGCTTTGCCGTTTTCAACAAAGAAGCGCTTAATCGCGTCGACCTGATCGTGTTCGTTCTCGTAAATTTCCACGCAGTCCTTCTCCTTAGCCCAATAGAGTGCGCAAGTGCGCCGCAACGCCGTCCTGCGTTACCGTTGTCTGCTCACCAGAGCGCAGGTCCTTCACCACCACTTCGCCGTTAGCCACTTCGGACTCGCCCAGCACCAGTGCAATACTTGCGCCCCACTTATCGGCACGAGCAAACTGTTTTTTAAAGTTGCCGCCGCCATGGTTGGTCATCAGCTTAACGCCCGGCAGCGCATCGCGCACGCGTTCGGCAAGCTGCATCGCCGCAGACTGCGTTTCCGCGCCTGAAGCCACCAGGTATATATCGACAACGGAATCTGCTTTAAATTCCGGATTAACTGCCTGAACCAGCAAAACAAGTCGCTCAAGGCCCATCGCGAAGCCAACAGCCGGGGCTGCGCGACCGCCAAGTTGCTCAACCAGACCGTCATAACGGCCGCCCGCACATACGGTGCCCTGAGAACCAAGGCTGCTGGTCACCCACTCAAACACGGTGCGGTTGTAGTAGTCCAGACCGCGCACCAGGCGCTGATTCACGGTATAGGCGATGCCTGCCGCTTCAAGCAGCTTGCACAGGCCCGCGAAGTGTTCGCGAGATTCTTCATCCAGGTAGTCACCCAGCGCAGGCGCATCGTTCAGCAGTGCCTGAACATCCGCGTTTTTGGAATCCAGAACGCGCAGCGGGTTGCTGTACATGCGACGTTTGCAGTCTTCGTCCAGCTTCTCTTTATGCTGTTCCAGGAACGCCACCAGCGCATCGCGGTAGTTAGCCCGTGCTTCCAGAGAACCGATAGAGTTCAGCTCAAGGGAAACGTGATCGGCGATACCGAGGGCGCGCCACCAGCGGGCGGTCAGCATAATCAGTTCGGCGTCAATGTCCGGGCCCTGCAGGCCAAAGACTTCCACACCCAGCTGATTGAACTGACGATAACGACCTTTCTGAGGACGTTCGTGGCGGAACATCGGGCCGATATACCACAGGCGCTGCTCCTGATTGTACAGAAGACCATGTTCGATGCCGGCGCGTACGCAGCCCGCCGTCCCTTCCGGACGCAGGGTCAGGCTGTCGCCGTTGCGATCCTCAAAGGTGTACATCTCTTTTTCAACCACGTCGGTGACTTCACCGATCGCGCGCTTGAATAACGGGGTCTGCTCTACAATCGGCAAACGGATTTCGCTGTAACCGTAGCTGCCGAGCACCTGCTTCAGTGTGCCTTCTATGCGCTGCCAGATGGCGGTTTCGCCAGGCAGATAATCGTTCATGCCGCGGATGGCTTGAATGTTTTTTGCCACGTTTATTCTCTTTCTATATACAAAAAAAACCCAAAGAATGGGTTCAATCATACATGGGAAGCGGCACGCTTCCCATCACGTTATTTTTCAACCTGCTGAACGCTGATACGCTGTGTTTCGTCCATCATGGCAGCTTTGGCGCGGATGCGGGCTTCAAGCTGGTCGATCATGTCGCTATTATCCAGACGATCTTTACGAACGCCATCTTCATAGAGACCACTTTTCTTGTTACCGCCGGTCACGCCCAGGGTTGACACCAGTGCTTCACCCGGACCGTTTACCACGCAGCCGATGATGGAGACGTCCATCGGGGTGATAATGTCTTCCAGACGCTGCTCCAGGGCATTCACCGTCCCGATCACATCAAACTCCTGACGCGAGCAGGTTGGGCAGGCAATGAAGTTGATCCCACGCGCGCGAATGCGCAGCGACTTCAGGATATCGAAACCGACTTTGATCTCTTCGACCGGATCGGCCGCCAGCGAGACGCGCAGGGTGTCACCGATCCCTTCAGAGAGCAGCAGCCCCAGACCGATCGCAGATTTTACAGAGCCGCTGCGCAGGCCGCCCGCTTCGGTTATCCCGAGGTGCAGAGGCTGGTCGATCTGTTTTGCCAGCAGACGATAAGACTCCACCGCCAGGAACACGTCGGACGCTTTTACGCTGACTTTGAACTGTTCGAAGTTAAGACGATCGAGATGATCGACATGACGCATCGCGGATTCGAGCAGCGCCTGTGGCGTCGGCTCGCCGTATTTTTCCTGCAGGTCTTTTTCCAGGGAACCGGCGTTAACGCCGATACGGATAGGAATATTTTTATCGCGGGCGCAGTCCACGACCATGCGGATACGCTCTTCGTTACCGATGTTGCCCGGGTTAATGCGCAGGCAATCGACGCCGTATTCGGCCACTTTCAGTGCGATGCGGTAGTCGAAGTGGATATCAGCCACCAGCGGAACGCTGACCTGCTGTTTGATCAGTTTGAACGCCTCAGCGGCATCCATGGTCGGGACGGAGACGCGAACAATGTCCGCGCCTACACGTTCTAATGCTTTGATTTGATTGACCGTCGCTTCTACATCGGTAGTGCGCGTGTTGGTCATCGACTGAACGGCGATAGGTGCCCCATCGCCGATTGGCACATTCCCAACGTAAATCCGTTTCGATTTTCTACGTTGAATCGGAGCCTGGTTATGCATGAAAAATCTCCCGCGTTGCCCGTCTGTTACTGTGCTGCTGATTGTTCGGCATTAACGGTAAGACGTGCAACCTGGTTAGTTCTGATAAAGCGGCTCAGGTCGACAGGTTTTCCTTGATACTGGATCTGTACCGCTGCCGGAGCGCCGATTTTAAGTTTATAGGGAGCCTGGCCGGTTAGGTTTAACGTGCCATCTTTACGCTGCAGGCCGCTGAACAGTTTTTTACCTGTCGCGTCAGTCACTTCCAGCCAGCAGTCGGCGCTGAAGTTCATCACCAGCGCGTTGGGATCGGCTGCTGTTGCCGTACCCGCCGGGCTGGTTGGCAGAGACGCTGCGCTATTGTCTGCAGGCTGAGTAGCCGCAGGCGCGTTCGCCGCAGTATCAACATTCGCCTGAGAAGGGGCAATAACCGCGTTTTGATCCTGAGCCTGCGGCGCTGCGGTGTTAGCCGTTGCTGCCGGAGCCTGTGTTGTATCGGTCGCCGACGCGTCTGGCGCTGCGGTCTGTGGCTCGCTGGAGGAAGCTGCGCCGTCAGTATTCAGCGGCACGTTCTGGGCATTCTCACTTCCGGCCTGGTTGAGTTCAGCGGAGGATTGATCGGCCATGGTGGTAATCTCTTCCTGCTGCGCCTTGTGGTTTTGCCACCACCATGCGCCGGTCAGACCGATCACCACAAACAGTACCAGCCAGGTAAAGCTCATCAGCCAGCCATCGCGTTTTTTACGACGTTTCCCCAGGGAGAAGGTCTGCATCGGCGCAACTTTTGCTGCACGGACCGGCGCCTGCTTCTCCATCATTGGCAGTAATTCGTTTTCGGGGATATGGACCAGTTTTGCGTAAGAGCGGATATAACCGCGCAAGAACGTTGAAGCCAGATCGGCAGGCGCCTTATCTTCTTCAATATCGCGAACCGTGGAAACCTTCAGGCACAAGCGTTCCGCAACGGCTTGCTGGCTGAGTCCGAGTTGTTCACGGGCGTTGCGAAGACGAACGCCAGTGGAGAGTGCTTCATGTTGGTCGTGAGTGGCTTCAGTATTCATTCGCTACAACTACTGGTACGTGAAAAATAAGGGTTCAGGTGCCGGTGAGTCACAATGCCACCCGCACCGCGAAACTTCTGGTCAGTTAACCTTGAACAGAGAGTATAAGACTGTCAGCCCGGAGATGACAGTACCGCCCTGCCCGTACGGCTAAACTGTTGTTACGTCGTTACATACTGCCCGAAAGTCGGATGAAACGCACCGTAATTATTGTTCAGTCATCACGAATCTGACTGATTATTCAGTAAGACCAAGCTTCACGGCGCAGATAATGCGCCGTGAGTGCATAATAATCAAACAGCTTTAACCGCGATCGTCTCGCCCTGCATGCGTTTACGCAGGGTACGTTTGGTACGGTCAATAACATCACCAGCCAGCTGTCCGCATGCTGCATCAATGTCATCACCACGGGTTTTACGCACGATAGTGGTGAAACCATACTCCATCAGCACCTTGGAGAAACGGTCGATACGGCTGTTCGAGCTACGGCCATACGGCGCGCCCGGGAACGGGTTCCATGGGATCAGGTTGATTTTGCATGGCGTATCTTTCAGCAGTTCAGCCAGCTGATGCGCATGTTCGGTACCGTCGTTGACGTGGTCAAGCATCACGTACTCGATGGTGACGCGGCCCTGGTTCGCGTTGGATTTCTCCAGATAGCGACGCACCGCAGCGAGGAAGGTTTCGATATTGTACTTTTTGTTGATCGGCACAATTTCGTCACGAATTTCGTCGTTTGGTGCATGCAGGGAGATCGCCAGCGCAACGTCAATCATATCGCCCAGCTTGTCCAGCGCAGGCACAACGCCTGAGGTAGACAGCGTGACGCGACGCTTGGACAGACCAAAACCGAAGTCATCCAGCATGATTTCCATCGCCGGAACGACGTTGGTCAGGTTCAGCAGCGGCTCACCCATCCCCATCATCACCACGTTGGTGATAGGACGCGTACCGGTTACTTTTGCCGCACCGACGATTTTCGCGGCACGCCAGACCTGGCCGATAATTTCTGACACCCGCAGGTTACGGTTAAAGCCTTGCTGCGCGGTTGAGCAGAATTTGCACTCCAGCGCACAACCTACCTGAGAGGAGACACACAGCGTGGCGCGGTCTTCTTCCGGGATGTAGACGGTCTCAACGCGCTGATCGCCGACCGCAATCGCCCATTTGATGGTGCCATCCGCTGAGCGCTGCTCTTCCACCACTTCCGGTGCGCGGATTTCAGCCACTTCCTTGAGCTTGT
Source organism: Enterobacter sp. R-1.6.2 (assembly GCF_035064085.1). NCBI lineage: Bacteria > Pseudomonadati > Pseudomonadota > Gammaproteobacteria > Enterobacterales > Enterobacteriaceae > Enterobacter > Enterobacter sp. R-1.6.2. The sequence continues at coordinate 69,135 of NZ_JASEYI010000003.1, read as the reverse complement.
TGCGCAGGACCTTGTTGATGTCAGTCATGTCATCAAAATTGTCGCTGCAGTAATGGTACATCCACTTCATGACCTGATCGGCACGAAACGGCTTTTCGCCCATCTCTTTAAAGAACTCGCGCATCTGCTGACGGTTCAGATCCAGCAGGTTGATTTTTCCATTTTTATTGGGAACCGCAGGAATGGCGACTTCGGAGGTATTCACTAATTCAGACATAATATTTTCCGGCCTCGTTGTTACACGTTATGGCCCATGGAGGGTTGAATAGAAACGCCCCGGAAAGCAGTCTGCTCGTCCGGGGCGTTGCATTGTACAAAGTCTGGCGCAGGGATGCCACGTCTGGACGCGGCATTTACGAAAATAATGTGTAAACGAAACCGTTAAATTAACGGGTGCGTGGACACACTTCGCCTTCTGCGAAGAAGAAAGCGATTTCGCGTGCAGCAGATTCAACAGAGTCAGAACCGTGGGTACCGTTCTCGGTGAAGCTGTCCGCATAGTCAGCGCGCAGAGTACCTGCCAGCGCGTTGTCCGGGTTGGTTGCGCCCAGCAGGTCACGGTGACGCTGTACTGCGTTTTCGCCTTCCAGCACGGATACCACGATTGGACCGGAGGTCATGAACTCAACCAGGCCGTCAAAGAATGGGCGACCTTCGTGCTCAGCGTAGAAACCGCGAGCCTGCTCAACGGTCAGGTGCAGCATTTTGGTGCCAACAATTTTGAACCCTGCAGATTCAAAGCGAGCGAAGATGCTGCCAATAACGTTTTTTGCCACCGCGTTTGGTTTGATGATGGAAAAAGTACGTTCAATAGCCATGATAACCTCTGTCAATGTTCTGTTGTTTTGCATACCTGAGTATGGTGTGGCGCGGATTATAATGAGCAATAGCGCCATTGCCTATGGATTCAGGTAACATTTTTTTAAAATAAGACGAGTTTTAGCAACAGCTCACATCAGAAAGCTATTTTCAGGTCACTGCAACGTAAAATTCACCGTCGCGACCTGACCGGTCTCATCCATAACGAGTAACTGATAATCGCCCGATTTATCAAGCTGTAATGTGTAAACTCTTCCCTTCACATTCAGCGGTTCACCGTTCAAAAACCACCAGCGCTCGCCGCTATTGCCGGTCGCCTGAAGCGGCAGCGAAACGCGGGATTCCCCCGGCAGACGTTTGATGACGGCCCCTTCACGCACGCCTGTCAGGATGAGTGGCGCAGGTGCGTCCTGCGATAGCGGAGGACAGGTGGTTGAGGAAGGAGGGACCCGTACCGCGCGACGCTCGGTTGCCGGCAGCCACGGCTCCAGCGGCAGCGGCCAGACATCCAGGACTTTTTCAGTTGCATCAGGGCAATCTGCCGCCACGCGTTTACCCGTTTTATCCAGCCAGACCGGGAAACGAATGCCGCGTATCCCTTCCTGTTCGGGCAATAGCAGCGTGGGCGGTTCACTCCCTTCCAGCAGCCAGGTCGACAGGCGACGCCGACAGTTTTCACTTCCTTCCGGCAGCGACTGGCCGCCCGGCCAGCAGATCACGCCCCGCCCGACGCTCTCCGGACGCGGGTCGCGCGGCAGGCGGGCTTCGTCTACCGTTGAGCGTGACTGAAGCAGGTTATTAACCTGATTTAAGAGTGGAACCGCGCTGGCGAAACCAAACTGCCCCGCTACGGGCGTGCCGTCCGGTCGTCCTGTCCAGATGCCTATTACGTAGCGGGCATTAAGACCAATCGCCCAGGCATCACGGTAACCGTAGCTGGTGCCGGTTTTCCACGCCAGCGGTGCGATCTGCGGTAACGCATTATCCGGCAGCGGCTGCGCCTCGTTCGCCAGAATACGGCGAATAATCCACGCCGAGCCTTGCGACAGCAGCGGACGTTCAATGAGCGGATCGCCCGGCTGTAACCGCAGCCTCCCCGCCTTACCGTGTCGGGCAAACGCGCTGTAGGCCGCGGCGATATCGGCCAGCCGCGCGCCTGCCCCGCCGAGGATCAGAGAAAGATTTGGCTGCGCCCCCGCAGGCAGGATCAGCGGCAAGCCTGCGTTGCTCAACATCCCGGCAAAACGTTTTGGCCCGTAGGCTTCCAGTACCTGTACCGCGGGCAGGTTGAGGGAGCGCACCAGCGCTTCACTCATGCTGACCGGTCCGTGGAACCCACTGTCAAAATTCCCGGGGCGATAATCACCGGTTTTTCTGGGAACGTCCTGGAGCAGCGAGGCGGGATGGATCAGGCCATCGTCCAGTGCCATACCGTAAATAAAGGGCTTTAACACCGATCCCGGGGATCGGATCGCATTGACCATATCCACGTGGCTAAAACGCGTGTCATCGTTAATATCCACCGAGCCGACCCAGCCGCGCACTTTCATATCGGTGTGATCCACGACGATCATCGCCAGCGAGCTGCGTGCCGGCAGGCGAGATTTCCAGTTCATCGCCAGCTCTTCCAGCTGCCGCTGCAGTCCGGCATCCAGCGTGGTGACAATTTTTGCGTCGCGGCTTTTGCCGAGCATCATGCGCGCAAAGAGCGGCGCCAGCTGCGGCATCTGTCGGGGCGCCAGCCATACCGATTCTTCCCGTGATTCTTTAACCTGCTTCGCGGACCAGACGCCCTGCGTTACCATGCGGTCGAGCACTTTGTTGCGCGCCGCCTCGGCCCGTTCAGGCCAGCGGTCCGGACGCAAGCGGCTGGGTGCCTGCGGCAGTACCGCCAGCAGCGCCGCTTCGGAATAGCTGAGCTGCGACGGCTGTTTGCCGAGATAGGTCCAGCTTGCCGCCCCGACGCCCTGCAGCGTGCCGCCAAACGGAGCGCGGTTGAGGTAAAGGGTGAGAATGTCGCGTTTGGAAAGATGCCACTCCAGCTGCATCGCCCGCCAGAGCTGACGAACTTTGCCGCCAAAGGTGCGCGGATGCGGGTCCAGCAGGCGTGCCACCTGCATGGTGAGCGTGCTTCCACCAGAGACGACTTTGCCAGAACTGAGATCTTGCCAGGCGGCGCGCAGAACAGAGAGCGGGTTTACGCCAGGATGATCCCAGAACCAGCGATCTTCGTACTGGATCAGCGCCTCAAGATAGCGGGGAGAGACCTCTTCAATCGTAACCGGATAGCGCCAGATCCCGTCGCTATCGGCAAAACGCCAGAGCGGCGTGCCCTTCTCATCTACCACCACCCGGGCGGGATTAACCTCTTTCAGAGGCAACGGCCACAGGCGGTCGGCGGCGACAATCAGCCCCCATAAAACGAGAAGCGCTCCCGCCAGCCATAGCCAGCGGGAGCGTGTCAGACGTGCCATTCGCATATTACGGAACAACAATCAGCGGGCCGCTGGCCGCCCCCGTTGCCCGCCACTGCGGAACGTACATAGACTCCACCATCGGGACCGGCACCTGATAAGTTCCCGGCGTCACGGCGCGGGCCAGATAGACCAGCGTGACCGGCTGACCTTCGTTTACCGGCACGGCAGCCACAAAGCGGTCGTCACGGAATTCCATATGCTGAATGTCCGCCTGCTGCATCTGGCTGAGCAGGTTCTGTACCTCACTGCCGCTGTCCTGCAGGCTGGCGCTGCTGCTCGCCAGGTTCTGGTTTTCCAGCTCCAGACCCGCAGGGAGCAGATCCACCACCAGCGCATCCGGCACGTTCTGGCTGGCTTTAACGTCCAGCCACACCAGCACCAGCTCACCGCTCTTCAGCGAGGAGAGCGATTTACTGCTGCCGTCGGTTGCCAGGATATGACGTTCAACCTGCAGCACGTTCGCGCTCGGCTGAGGGGCATATTCCGGATAACCGGTGCTGTCCAGGCGTACCCACAGCGGCGCTGTACCGGTGTTAGTCACCTGCAGCGCGCCAAGCTGGTCGCCGCTCACGTTTTGCACCAGTGACTTATCGCCGCCTGATGCGGCCTCAGACAGCGAAGTTTTCGCCTGCCACGTACCAGACAGGGTTTGCAGTGAGCGTCCGGCCAGGAACAGCGCATTGCTCTCCTGCGTTGACAGCCAGCGCTGGCTGAAGGCCTGTTCAGACAGAGCATTCAGCAGCGTATTTTGCGCATCCGGCAGCAGCTTGTACTCCTCCAGAAGAGAGAGCATCAGCGCGTTATCGCGAAGCTGGCTGCCGTAATCGGCCATCCAGTTTTTGCTGTCGTTGCGCGGGGTTTTGAGCGCCAGATCCAGCGCCTGCTGGCTGCGCGGCGCATCGCCCATCAGTTTGAGCGCCATGCCCAGCTGCATCAGCGGAAGTCCGGAAGCCGCCTGCCCGTGGCGATCCCAGATTTCACGCAGCGCGCCCAGCGGCGCTTTTTGCTGACGTGCCAGCACCAGCGCGGCATAGGCCTGCACGGCAAACTTGCTGGCCTGAGTATCGTCGCTGTAGCGAATGGACATCATGCCCGGATCCTGCAGGTAGCGCAGCAGGCGGTTATTGGCGTTATTCACCGCATCGACGGGTACGCTGTAACCCTGCTCGCCCGCGCGCACCAGGAAGTCGGTCACGTAGGCCGTCAGCCAGTACTCTTCCGGACCGTTTTTATCCCATAGCGCAAAACCACCGTCTTCACGCTGCATCTGCAGCAGACGGGAGATGCCAATATCAATCGCTGCACGGCGCTTGTCATCGGTGTCGCCCTTGATGCCAAGTGCAGTCAGCTGCGCCGCGTTGGTGTAGAGCGACGGGAACAGGCCACTGGTGGTCTGTTCCAGGCAGCCATACGGATACGCCTGCAGCTCGCGAATATAGCGCGCCAGGTTAAGCGGTGGTTTGCCGCTCAGCAGCAGTTGCCCCTGCAGGGTAGCAGGAGAGAAACCGTTACTATGCTGCACCGGTGCGGTCCAGGACTCGCCGGGGTTCAGCATGGCACCGGTATTCACCGTCTGCGCCGGGAATGCCGGACGCACGCCGATTTTCCAGCTCTTCTGCTGCGGTGCGAAAGTCTCACCCGGAAGCTGCAGACCGGTCACCTGAGCGGTCACCTCACCGTCACCATAACCCTCCAGCGCTCGCACCGGAATAAACAGGGTACTGCGCGCGCCAGGAGACAACTGAACCGGCTGCGGCTGCGAGCCTTCCAGCGACAGTTTTCCTGTCGCGGTCAGGGCGACGTTCAGCGTTTGCGGCTTGTCCGTCAGGTTGGTGAGGTCCAGCGTCAGCCGTGAGGTGTCCCCGCTTGCCAGGAAGCGCGGCGTGTTAAGCTCGGTAATGACCGGCGCAGCCACCACAACCTTGCTTTCGCTGCTGCCGAAATCGTCTTCCGTCCAGGCCTGCGCCATCAGACGCAGTTCGCCGTTGAAATCACCAATCGGCAGCGTAATCGTGCCTTCTCCGTTGGCATCCAGCGTAACCGGCTGTGCCTGCTGGGCAATAATGGTGACGTGGTTCACTGGCGGCTTACCGCCGCGCTTCAGCTCATCACCGTCACCACCAAAGCGCAGCGCGGCCAGGCGGCCCTGCCCTTCGATGACCTGGCCGTAGATATCGTAGATATCCGCGCCGTAGCGTTTCTGACCGAAGAAAGCCTGCCACGGATCGGGCGTAACGTAATCGGTGATGTTCAGCACGCCGCTGTCAACCGCCGAGACCAGTACGTTCACTTTCTGCGGAACCGCACCCTCTTTCACGCTGGCTTTCACCTTCACAGAGAGCGTCTGGTTTGGACGCATTTTCTGCGGGTTATCGAGCGCAATGTTCAGACGACGATTTTCATCGCCCATCGGCAGATGCAGCAGGCCGACCGCGCGTTTCGGCGTGGCGGATTTCGATTTATCCCCAGGACGGACCACCAGCGTACTCAGGTAGAGATCGTGACGTTTCCAGGCTTTGTCGACCGGGATAGCGAGATCAAGCCCGTTTGCCGGTACGTCGATCTCTTTCCACCACAGCGGCCCTTCGCTGGACTCGATCATCGCATAGCCCTTACCTGCTGCCGGGGCTGCAATGTGCAGGTTAATGGTATAGCCTGGCTGATAGGCTGGCTTATCCAGTTTCAGCGTCACGCGGTCAGGACGTGCAGCCCCGGTGCCGTCGCTGTTATCCTGCCAGCTGTAACCTGCCCAGAAGCGCACGCTGCTGACCATCTCATCAGGCGCTTTAACCTCCAGACGATATGAGCCCCACTCCACCGGGAAGGTGACTTTACCCGTCTCGTCGGCCTTGAGGGTCAGCTCCTGCTCGCCTTCAACCAGGTCTTTCTGATCGAACTGAGACTGCCAGCCTTCGCTCTCAGACCAGTTCCAGAAGTAGTCACGGCGCTCGCGGATCAGGCGAACCTGCAAACCGGACACCGCCTTTTTCGCGCCGCTGGCATCAGCGTAAACGATGTCGAAGCTGGCGTTGCCGTTCTCGTCAACAATCGGCTGGTTGACGGTGGTATCGGTGCGGTAGTCGTAAACGGCTTTACTGGCGAACTGAGGGCGAATACCCGGCAGCTCAGCCGCTGGCCAGATGGCCTGCTCAGCGCGACGCGTTACCGGACGGCCGCCGGACTCCAGCAGGCTGGCCTGCAGGATCAGCTGCAGCGGAGAGTGCACCTCTTTCCACTGGCTTTCGGTAGAAACCTGCCCACGCCCCTGCTCATCCAGCGTAAGCTGAACTTCATCCAGACTGCGGCTCAGGTTCTCCTCGGCGATATCGCCAAACTGGAAGCCCGGCAGCGCAGCCACCGCGTCACGCAGCGGACGCAGGAAAAGCTGGCCCTGCAGAGAATTACCGTTGGCCGGGGCGCCATACAGGTAATATCCCACTACGTTAAAGTCCACGTTATCCTGCGGTGAAACCGGCGTTTTTTGTCCGCTCAGGTTGAGCGCCATACGCTCTGGCATGAAGTCTTCGACGTGGAAGTCCCACAGGCGCTGCAGGTTATCGCCCGTGTTGGCGCGGATATGCCACATACCGGTCTGCGCCCCGCTGTCCAGCGGATAGTTAAAGCGATAAAGTCCGTTCTCTGGCTTGACGACAATCGTACGCGCGACCTGTCCATCCGGACGCAGCACGTCAAGCTTCACAGGCTGATCCGGAAGTGGCTTACCGTCACTGTCGCGCAGAAGACCGTTGAGGATCACCGTTTCACCCGGGCGGTAGAGATCGCGTGGGCCAAACATAAAGAATTGCTTGCTGTAGCCCGGGCTCCCCGCGATATCAAACTCCGCCAGGTCGAGTGCCGGTAGCTTGAGGTCAAGCAGCGTGGTCTGGCCATCTTTACTGGCCAGGATCAGCGCGGCCTCTTTGTCGGTTTCAAGCTTCGCATGGCCGTCGGCATCGCTCTTCGCCTCGGCGAGAGTCTGGCCTTTATCGTTCAGCAGCGTGACGGTCACGCCGGACTGCGCCGCACCGTTTTCCAGACTCTGAGTGAAAATATCCAGGCGGTTATGGTAACGGTGAGCGGACAGGCCAATATCGCTTAGGGTAAAGAGCGTTGCGGCGTTGCTGTAGTTGTAGTGTCCAGCCTGGTTCATGACCGCGATATAAACGCCAGACTGCTGGAGCGGTTTAATATCCTTCAGGGGCAACAGCAATTTTTCGCGCGTGTTGCGCGCCGGATTAAGATCGAATCGACCGGTGTAAACCAGCTCCGCCATCTTCAGCAGGTTATCGGATTCCCAGTTGGTCAGCGAGTTACGGTACTCCCACTGGCTGACAAGGGAGGCCAGCGATTCCGGCTTCACGCGGTAAAAGTTGACATCAACATTGTTGACGTTGAGCGCCATCACCGGCAGACCTTCCACCACCTTGCCCGGCAGGAGCGAGCCGCGGCTGGCAAAACCAACGGTGGGTTCAATGTCCCGGGTGGTCAGGGCTTTTTCATAATCAATGCCGAACGTCGCCTTGTTCAGCGCCTGCAGGTCACGTTCAACGGTGACGACCAGGTTGCGGTTAGGCTCCAGATGGCGCAGGCGAAGCTCTTTCAGGTTAGGCGCAAGTTCCCACGCCCCGTCAACCTTGCCGCTTTTCTTGTCCACGACATGCACCGTTTTGGCGAAATCCTGATCGGGATTCAGCGGAACAGAAAAGGTCAGCACCAGCGTGGCGGCACCGTCGAGCTGAACTTCTGAGGTATCCAGCAACGTCAGCGCTTTTCCCTGAGTCTGGGCAGCCAGTTTAGCCAGCGTTTCAGCATTGGGCTTTTCTGCAGCTTTCGATGTGGATGCGGTGGATGCCGCGGGAGCCGCAGCCTGAGATTTATCGTCGCTGTTATCACAGCCGACAAGCGTAAACGTGGTGAGCAGCGCAAGAGAGAGCGCGGCTAAGCGAAACGGTTTCATCCTTTGTCCCTGGCCCATGGAGCCTGTTGGTCGTCGTCCGGATAAGTATTATCCGCAAGTTTCATTAATTCAAAAAGGCCAATTTTAAAATCAGGAAAGCGCCTCGCAGAACGGCATCACGCCGCTACGCCGTGATGGAACCGCGATCACAGCACATAACGTCACATGTTACCTTTCAAGTCATTTGTTTTTAAAACAAGAAGATAGCTGGCTAAGCTCGCCCGAAGGCTGCTAGTTTTATGACCATGACGCACCCCGAGTGCGCGGTTCAAAAAGAGAGAAAGCCATGAAACGAGCCGTGAACGCCCTACAAAATTTCGGAAAATCATTGTACGGACCGGTACTTATCTTACCGATCGTCGGTCTGTTTATCGCCTTTGGTAACGTGCTGGGTAACGGTAATCTCGCTGAATACCTGCCGTTTCTGGGCCATCCGCTGATTCAGCACCTTGGTCAGCTTATCGCGAAATCTGCCGTGTCGGTGCTGGTCAACCTGGCGCTGGTGTTTGCCGTCGGGATCCCGATTGGTCTGGCGACGCGTGATAAAGGCTATGCCGCGCTGATTGGTCTGGTAACCTTTGTCGTGTTCATCAACGCCATGAACGTCACGCTACAGCTGCAGGGCGCGCTGGCGCCAGCTGCCCAGATGAAAGCGGCCGGGCAGACCATGGTGCTGGGCGTGCAGGTGCTGGAAATGGGCGTTTTTGCCGGGATCCTGACCGGGGCGCTCTCCGGATATCTGTACAACAAATACTCCAGCGTACAGTTTAACGGCGCGATGGCGATTTACTCCGGCCACTGTTTTGTCGCCATCGTCATGCTCCCCGTCTCCATGCTGCTCGGCGTGGTGATGAGTGAACTGTGGCCGTATGCCCAGCACGGCATTAGCGCCCTGGCGCTGGCCATCAAAGGCTCCGGGCCGTTGGGCGTGGCAATCTACGGTTTCCTGGAACGTATTCTGGTCCCCACCGGCCTGCACCATCTGGTTTATACCCCGTTCCTCTATACCGAGCTGGGCGGCACGCAGGAGGTGTGCGGCGCAACCTATCAGGGCGCACGCAATATCTATTTCGCCGAGATGGCCTGCCCGGACGTGAAGCAGCTCAGCAGCACCGTGGTGTGGGACGCGCGCGGCATCAGCAAGATGTTCGGCCTGCCTGCCGCAGCCCTGGCGATGTATATGACCGCAAAGCCGGAGCGTAAAGCCATTGCGAAAGCCATTCTGATCCCGGCGGCGCTGACCTCGCTGCTGGTCGGCGTGACCGAGCCGATTGAGTTCTCCTTCCTGTTCGTCGCCCCGCTGCTCTTCGTGGTGCACGCGGTGCTGACCGGCATCGGCATGATGCTGTTCTCGCTGCTGGGCGTTCACGCCATCGGCGCCAACGGGATTATCGACTTCATCCTCTACAACCTGCCGCTCGGCACGGAGAAGTCCAACTGGCCGATGTACATCCTGGTCGGGCTGATCATGTTTGCCCTCTACTTCGTGGTGTTCCGCTTCCTGATCCTGCGCTTCAACATGAAAACGCCGGGCCGTGAGGATGACGATCGGGAGACGCGCCTCTACAGCAAGCAGGAGTACCAGGCGAAGGGCAATAACGACGGGCTGGGCGAATCCATCGTGACGGGTCTGGGCGGTCGGGAAAACATTGAAGTGGTGGACAACTGCTACACCCGCTTACGCGTCACGGTGAAGGACGTCGGCATCATCGACGAGCCGCGGCTGAAGGCGACCGGCGCGAAAGGGATTATCAAACAAGGTAACAACGTTCAGGTGGTCTACGGGCTGCACGTCAAAAAAATGCGAGAAGCCGTTGAGACGTTTCTCTGAAAGGAGCTAAAGATGTTTACACCCCCATTTATTCTGTCGATTGCCGGCGGCGGCAGCACCTACACGCCGGGCATTGTGAAAAGCCTGATGGTGCGCCTGCAGGATTTCCCGCTGGCCGAAATCCGCCTTTATGACATCGACGAGGCGCGTCAGAACACCATTGCGCCCGTCGTCGAAAAGGTCATTCGCGACCACAGCCAGAGCATCAAATTTACCGTCACCAGTGACCCGGAAGTGGCGTTCAGCGGCGCGCATTTCGTCTTCGCCCAGATGCGCGTCGGCCAGTACAAGATGCGCGAGCAGGATGAGAAGATCCCGCTGCGCCACGGCGTAGTCGGCCAGGAAACGTGCGGGCCCGGCGGCCTGGCGTACGGGCTGCGCACGATCCTGCCGATGGTGGAGCTTATCGATCTGGTCGATCGCTACGCGCACGAAAAAGCCTGGATCGTGAACTACTCCAACCCGGCGGCGATCGTTGCGGAGGGCGTGCGCCGCCTGCGGCCAAATGCGCGGGTGCTGAACATCTGCGATATGCCTGTCGCCGCGATGCGCAATATGGGGGCGATTCTGGGTGTCGATCGCCGCAGGCTGGAGGTGGACTACTTCGGCCTGAACCACTTCGGCTGGTTTACCCGCGTGCTGGTGGACGGCGAAGACAAGCTTCCCGAGCTGCGTAAGCATATCGCGAAGTTTGGCCTGCTGACGGAAGATGCGGCTAAAACCGACCCGCAGCATTCCGATCCTTCGTGGGTAAAAACCTGGCGCAACATTAAGCCGATCATGGACAACTTCCCGGAGTATCTGCCGAACCCGTATCTGCAGTACTACCTGATGCCGAACCAGATCGTCGAGCATCAGAACCCGGACTATACCCGCGCCAATGAAGTGATGGACGGGCGCGAGAAAAAACTGTTCGCCGCAGCTGAAGAATACAAGCGCACCGGGATCCTGCCGGATGCCTTCCACGTAGGCGTTCACGGCGAGTTTATCGTCGATGTTGCCCGCTCGCTGGCCTTTAACCTGCGGAGCCGCCATCTGGTGATGGTGGAAAACCGCGGGGCGATTACCAACCTGCCTTACGATGCCGTGGTGGAGGTGCCCGCTTATATCACCTCCGAAGGGCCAGAACCGATTCGCGTCGGTCAGGTGCCGCTGTTCCATCAGACCCTTTTGCAACAGCAGCTCGCCTCTGAACAGCTGCTGGTGGAGGCCACCATCGAGGGCAGCTATGAGAAAGCCCTGCAGGCGTTCACCCTCAACCGCACCGTGCCGACCATGGAACATGCAAAAGTGATTCTGGATGAGATGATCGAGGCCAACCGCGACTACTGGCCTGCGCTGCAAAAAGCCTGGCAGGACGGCGAAACGGTGAAAAAATAGGGGCTTGCTCGCGAGTTGAACGTGGTTTGCTTGTCGGTGTCAGAAAAAACACCGACAATCCTTTTTTACGGAAAAGAATGGAGGCAACCCATGTCCACCTCATATTTTGTCGCCGCCGACTGGCTGATTGAGCACGGTGACGATCCGGAAGTTCAGATTATTGACGCGCGTATGGCCCCGGCCGGGCAGGAACACCTTCGCGATATGGTCGCGGAATACCGTGCCGGACATCTTCCTGACGCGGTATTTTTTGATATCGAAGCCCTCTCCGATCGCAACTCTCCCCTGCCGCACATGCTGCCGCGCCCGGAAGCATTTTCCGTGGCGATGCGCGAGCTGGGCGTCAGCAAAGACAAACACCTCGTTGTTTATGATGAAGGGAACCTCTTCTCTGCACCGCGCGCGTGGTGGATGCTGAAAAACTTCGGCGTGGAAAAAGTCTCTATTCTGGCGGGCGGGCTGGCGGGCTGGAAGCGCGACGAGCTGCCGCTCCAGCAGGGTGACGTGACGCTGCCGGAAGGCGAGTTCGACGCCACGTTCGACGCGCACGTGGTGAAACGCCTGACCGACGTGCTGGTCGTGAGCCATGAAAAAACGGCGCAAATCGTCGATGCCCGTCCTGCTCCGCGCTTCAATGCCGAAGCGGATGAACCGCGTCCGGGGCTGAAGCGCGGACATATTCCGGGGGCGCTGAACGTTCCGTGGGGCGATCTGGTGTTTGAGGGCGAGCTGAAAACCACCGACGAGCTGCGGGCCATTTTTGACCGTGCTGGCGTGGATTTACATCGTCCGATTATTGCCAGCTGCGGCTCCGGCGTAACGGCCTGCGTGGCGATCCTGGCGCTCGCCACGCTCGGCGCGAACGACGTCACGCTCTACGACGGCGCCTGGAGCGAATGGGGTGCGCGGGACGATCTGCCGGTCGAACCCGCGAAATAATGGATAACCGCCTGGCCACGCTGTTAACGCGCGGGGCGTCGCTGACCCGCGCGGAGTATCGCGTCCTCGCCCACCTCACGGAGCACCCGCTGCTGGTGGGCAACATCACGGTACGCGAGCTGGCGCAGGCGACGTTTGTTTCTACAGCCACCATCATGCGGCTGTGTCAGAAGCTGGGGTTCAGCGGCTTTAGCGAGTTTATCTGGCACTGCAAGCAGCTGCTCTCCGACACGCCGCATATTGCCGCCCAGGGGCAGTCGCTTCCTGAACTCCCGGCGCTGTTTAATCAGTTTATCGCCAACTATCAGCACACCTTCCAGTGGGTCACGCAGGAAAAGCGCCAGCAGTTTGCCGACCTGCTGCGCCAGAAAGAGAGCTTCTTTCTCTACGGGGCCGGGTTTTCCTATCTGTTTGCGGAGTACCTGACCAAGAAGCTGCAGGTGCTGGGCAAAACGGCGTTTATCTCCGGGCCGGGGGACAGCCGGAATATTTTCCTCAGCAACGCCGCCCGCTATCAGGTGTTTATTGCCGTCTCGCGCAGCGGCGAAACGGAGCAGGTGCTGGATAAAGCGCGGATTGCCAAAAACGTCGGCATGACGATCGTCGCGTTTACCCGCGCCTCGGCCAACACGCTGGCGGGGATGGCGGACGTGCACTTTGCCCTCTATGACGAAGCGGTGCACTTTGCCGCTGAAGCCGCGGGGGTGACGTCGTTTGAGTCGAATCTGGTGCTGCTGATGGATTTACTGCTGCTGGAAGCAACGGGGTGATATTCACCCCGCCATAATCAGATGATGCGGTTGGTTTTGAGATCGCGCAGGAAGCCGCCCCAGCGACGCTCGTAGAACGGGGTGATGTGCTCGGTAATAAAGTGGCTGATGCCCTTCTCGCCGTTCTTCACCTGGCAGATATCAATCGGCTCGTCGTCCGGCAGCGTGTCGGTCGCCACGCTTCCCGCGGCCTGAATGATATCGTCGATATCGCCGTCCGCCTCAATACCAATCAGCAGAACCGGATGCTCGTCCGCGCGCTCTTTAATGGAGCAGAGAAACGCGCGTCTAACCGGTTTCAGGGTTTTGAACAGCGTCGTCAGGGAATCAATCATCTGCGCGGGCGGCTCGGCTACTTCAGACAGCAGCAGCGTTTCGCCCCCTTCCAGCACTTCCTGGGTGCTGAGCGGGTTGCCCTCTTCGCCAATCAGATGGCTGATTTCACGCGGCGTAAACTCTTTCCCGGTCGGCAGCTTCGCGTTAAGGAACAGCGTCTGACCCAGCGTCATTTCAAACAGGGTACGCACCGGCATCACCACGAACGCCTGTTCGTCTTCTACCGCTTCCTGCAGGGCTTCCAGCGAGGTAAAGAACGGGATCACCGACGTGCCGTCGTCTTTCTCCCAGTGCAGCAGATCCAGCGCGCTGTCTTCGACAACCTGCTCACCTTCCGCCGCGGTGCCCGGCACCCAGACGGTGGATTCCAGCAGCGTGCGGAAAAATGCCGGACGGTGGGCGGGCTCGGTCGCCGCCTGCTCCAGCAGAGTTTCTAATTCGTTTTTGGTTTCGGACATAACAATTCCAGATGATGCATTTCCCCTCACCCCAGCCCTCTCCCTCAAGGGAGAGGGAGCAAACCATCCCCTCTCCCCTTGGGAGAGGGTTAGGGTGAGGGCAATAAAGATTACTCAGCCGTCAGCAGGTTCGCCACGGTACGCACGCCCAGACCGGTCGCGCCAGCGGACCACTGCTCAACCGCCGCTTTACGGTAGGTTGCGGAGCAGTCGATGTGCAGCCAGCCTTCGTGGTAGTTCTCAACGAAGTGGGACAGGAAGCCTGCCGCCGTGCTTGCACCCGCCGGGTACGCCGCGCTCGCGGTGTTGTTCAGCTCGGCAAAGTTGGACGGCAGCTGGCTGCGGTGGAACTCGGCCAGCGGCAGACGCCAGAACGGCTCGTTTTCCGCAGCGGCGCTTGCCAGCAGGCGAGCGGCCAGCTTGTCGTCAAAGCTGAACAGCGCGTGGTAGTCGTTGCCCAGGGCGGTTTTTGCCGCGCCGGTCAGGGTCGCCATGTCGATAATCAGCTCTGGCTTCTGGGCAGACGCGTCGATCAGGCCATCGGCCAGCACCAGACGGCCTTCGGCGTCGGTGTTCATCACTTCGACGTTTTTGCCGTTGCGATAGCGAATGATGTCGCCCAGCTTGAAGGCGTTACCGCTCACCATGTTGTCCGCGCAGCACAGATACAGCTTCACGCGCTTGTTCAGACCGCGGGTAATGGCGAACGCCAGCGCGCCGGTGATGGTTGCCGCGCCGCCCATGTCGGACTTCATGGAGTCCATGAACGCGCTCTGCTTCAGGCTGTAGCCGCCGGTATCGAAGGTGATGCCTTTACCCACCAGGCATGCAAAGACCGGCGCCGCTTTATCGCCGGTTGGGTTGTAATCCAGCGCCAGCAGGACCGGAGGACGCTCAGAACCACGGCCCACGGTGTGGATGCCCATGTAATTCTGCTCGCGCAGGTCTTCACCCTTGGTGATGCGGTAGGACATCTTGTCGCCCGCCACGCCGCACAGCAGGTCAACCGCGCGCTGCGCCAGCTGCTCAGGACCGAGCTCTTCTGCCGGGGCGTTGATGGTGTCGCGCACCCAGTCGATGATTTGCAGGCGGCTTTCCAGCTCTTTCTGACCGGCTTCGTCGAGGTTAGCCCACTCGATTTTGCGGGTGCCTTTCGGGCCTTTGTAGCCTGCCCAGAATGCCCAGCTGCGGTCGGTGTCCCAGCCTTCGCCTTCCAGGGAGACATGCTTAATGCCCAGGCCGTCAATTTTGCGGGCGGCGCGCTGGATCAGGCCGGTATCATCTTTGCCCGTCAGGTGCAGGGTAATGCCGTCGTTATTAATGCTGTAGGTGGCTTTCTCGCCCCAGCGTGCGTCAGCAGGCTGATTCGAGAGCGTAATCTTCATCGCTTCGGTCATTTTATTTTTCCTTATTAGCAACTAGCAAACGGGCCGCCTGAAGGCAGCCCGTTATGTTATTTATTCTGCTTCATCTAACCAGACTAACAGAATCGCCTCCAGAATTTTTTCATTGGATGCGTTTGGATCGTCGTCGAAATCCTCTAAATCGCAGATCCACTGGTGCATGTCGGTGAATCGTACGGTCTTCGGATCGAGATCCGGGTTCGCGTCGTAGAGCGCTTCGCCGATTTCACGGCTGTCTGTCCACTTCAGTCCCATATCAATGCTCGCGTGCGTGGTTGATGGTGTAGCGTGGGAACTCCACGACCAGATCTTCATCGGTCACAGCGGCCTGGCAGCTCAGGCGGCTGTCAGGCTCCAGACCCCATGCTTTATCCAGCATGTCGTCTTCGTCTTCGGTGCTCTCGGCGAGAGAGTCGAAACCTTCACGCACGATGCAGTGGCAGGTGGTGCAGGCACAGGATTTTTCACAGGCGTGTTCCACTTCGATACCTGCACGCAGGGCAACATCGAGAATGGTTTCACCGGTCTTCGCTTCCAGAACAGCGCCATCCGGACAGAGGTCCGCATGAGGCAAAATAACAATCTTTGGCATATTAAACCTCGTCCACGGACTGGCCTTTCAGCGCGACGCGGACAGATTTGTCCATGCGGCGAGCAGCAAAGTCCTGGGTTTGTTTATCAACGTTTTTAATGGCTTCTTCTATTGCGTCAGCGTCATTGCCTTCTGCTACTGCGCTTAAATGCGCGGCAGCGTCGTCAATCACCTGGCGCTCAGCGGCGCTTAACAGCGCGGCATCGGCAGCGAGCGCGCCGTTCAGGCTCTCCAGCACGCGGGCGGCTTCAACTTTTTGTTCAGCCAGCATACGCGCCTTCACATCCTGCTCGGCGTAGCTCATTGAGTCCTGAATCATGGAGGCGATTTCGCCATCGGTAAGGCCGTAGGACGGCTTCACCTGAATGGACGATTCCACGCCGGTCGATTTTTCCATCGCCGTGACGCTCAGCAGACCGTCCGCATCCACCTGGAAGGTGACGCGAATATGCGCCCCGCCCGCAGGCAGCGCCGGGATACCGCGCAGCGCAAAGCGCGCCAGAGAGCGGCAGTCCTGCACCAGCTCGCGCTCGCCCTGCATCACGTGGATGGACATCGCGGTCTGGCCGTCTTTGAAGGTGGTGAACTCCTGCGCGCGCGCCACCGGAATGGTGGTATTACGCGGGATCACTTTCTCTACCAGGCCGCCCATGGTTTCTAACCCGAGCGACAGCGGGATGACGTCCAGCAGCAGCATTTCGCTGTCCGGCTTGTTGCCGACCAGGATATCGGCCTGGATTGCGGCGCCCACGGCAACCACTTTGTCCGGGTCGATGGAGGTCAGCGGCGTGCGGCCAAAGAATTCGCCCACGCGCTCGCGCACCAGCGGCACGCGAGTCGAACCGCCCACCATGACCACTTCCAGCACCTCGTTCGCCTCAACGCCCGCATCTTTCAGTGCGCGACGGCAGGCCAGCAGGGTGCGTTTCACCAGCGGGGCAATCAGATCGCTGAACTGGTCGCGGGCGATCTCACCCTGCCAGCCCGCAACGTTTACGGTAACCGTCTGCGCATCGCTCAGGGCGATTTTGGCGTCGATAGCCGCATCCAGCAGTTCACGCTGCACGCGCGCATCGCTGCGATCGCTGATGCCCGCCTGCTCGCGAATGTAATCCGCCAGCAGATGGTCGAAGTCATCGCCGCCCAGCGCGGAATCCCCGCCGGTCGCCAGCACTTCAAATACCCCGCGGCTTAAGCGCAGGATCGAGATATCAAAGGTACCGCCGCCGAGATCGTAAACCGCAATCACCCCTTCCTGACCGGAGTCGAGGCCGTAGGCAATCGCCGCCGCCGTCGGTTCGTTCAGCAGGCGCAGCACGTGCAGGCCTGCCAGACGCGCGGCGTCTTTGGTGCCCTGACGCTGTGCATCGTCAAAATAGGCCGGAACGGTGATGACTACACCGTCCAGATCGCCGCCAAGCGTTGCCGTCGCGCGCGCCGCCAGCGCTTTGAGGATGTCGGAGGAAACGCGAATCGGGTTCAGCAGACCGGCCGCGGTCGCAATCATCGGCAGGCCGTTTTCACTGGCCTGCAGCTGATACGGCAGATGCGGATAGCGGGTCTGAATATCGGCCAGCGAGCGGCCCATCATGCGCTTTACGGAGCTGATGGTGTTGGCCGGATCGCGCGCGGCGTTGGCGCGGGCGTCATAGCCGACCGCGTGACCCTGCTGCTGGTAGTGGACCACGGAAGGCAGCAGATGGCGGCCCTGCTCGTCAGCCAGCGTTTCCGCCTGGCCGCTGCGCACGGTCGCCACGAGGGAATTGGTGGTGCCCAGATCGATACCCACCGCCAGACGACGCTGGTGCGGTGCGGCACTTAAGCCAGGCTCACTAATTTGTAATAAGGCCATAATTGCTTCCGAAATTAAAAATCGAGCAGCTTTTCTTCGAGTTGTTCAGCACTGCTTCGCAGTTTATCGAGAAAACGGAGTTTGCGCACAGTGTCTGCCGCCACGTCCCAGGTCTCGTTGTTCAGTTGCTCCACCATCTGCTGATGGCGGGTATCGAACATGCCCTTCACGCGCGTGATGAAGCTTTCCAGACGCGCTTCGTCTTTGGCCTGTTCAATCTCATCCAGCTCTTCGCGAAGCTCCAGCTGTTCCATCAGAAACGCGGTGTCGCGCACGGTATGCTGTTCGCTCGCCAGATCGAAACCGTGGAGCGAGAGCAGATATTCTGCACGCGCCAGCGGATGGCGCAGCGTCTGCCAGGCCTGGTTGATGGTCGCAGATTGGGAAACCGCAGCCAATTGCTCAGACTGAGTACCACTCGCGAATTTATCCGGGTGATACTGACGCTGAAGATCCTGAAAACGGATCGTCAGCGCCTGGAGATCAATCGGGTATTGAGCGGGTAGTCCGAAGAGAGTGAAGTAATCCATAACAATCTCAGGGGTAGCCTGTTAGAAGAAACCCCACGCGCAGCAGAGCCACGGTGGGGTTATACCTTCTTACTTCGCGCTGCAGATGCGTTGTCTGCGCTCGTTCACCCCAGTCACTTACTTATGTAAGCTCCCGGGGATTCACTCGCTTGCCGCCTTTCTGCAACGCGAATTAATCGGTATAACAGCGGAACGCGGTTAAACGTGGAAGCTTTCGCCGCAACCACACTCGTCTTTGACGTTAGGGTTCGTGAACTTGAACCCTTCGTTCAGGCCTTCTTTGACGAAGTCCAGCTGAGTGCCGTTGAGGAATTGCAGGCTTTTGCCATCGACCACCACCTTCACGCCCTTGTCTTCAAACACGGTGTCGTCAGACGCCGGCTCGTCAACAAACTCCAGTACGTAAGCCATACCAGAACAGCCGGAGGTACGTACGCCCAGTCGCAGGCCAAAGCCTTTACCACGGTTCGCCAGAAAAGAGCTTACTCGCGCGGCAGCGCTGTCGCTAAGGGTAATCGACATACTCAAACCTCAATTATTTTGCTTCACGTTTGCTTTTGTAATCCGCAATGGCGGCTTTGATCGCGTCTTCTGCCAGAATTGAACAGTGAATTTTCACCGGTGGCAGTTCGAGTTCTTCAGCAATATCCGTGTTCTTGATTGCCTGTGCTTCGTCCAGAGACTTGCCCTTCACCCATTCGGTAACCAGGGAGCTGGACGCGATAGCAGAACCACAGCCGTAGGTCTTGAAGCGCGCGTCTTCAATGATACCTTCATTGTTGACTTTAATCTGCAACTTCATCACGTCGCCACACGCCGGTGCGCCAACCATACCGCTGCCGACAGATTCGTCGCTGTTGTCAAAAGAGCCAACGTTGCGCGGGTTTTCGTAATGATCGATGACTTTTTCGCTGTATGCCATGATTGAATTCTCCTTATGTACCGATTAGTGATGTGACCATTCAATGCTGTTCAGATCCACGCCCTGCTTGAACATTTCCCACAGTGGAGAAAGGTCTCGCAGACGGCCGATGGAGTTGCGAACCAGCTTGATGGTGTAGTCAATCTCTTCTTCGGTAGTGAAACGACCTAAAGAGAAACGGATAGAACTGTGCGCCAGCTCGTCGGTCATGCCCAGCGCGCGCAGCACGTAGGATGGCTCCAGGCTTGCAGACGTACAGGCAGAACCGGAAGAGACTGCCAGGTCTTTCAGCGCCATGATCAGCGATTCGCCTTCAACATAGTTGAAGCTGACGTTGAGGATGTTCGGAGCGCCCTGCTCGAGATCGCCGTTCAGATACACTTCTTCCATATCTTTCACGCCGTCCCACAGACGGTTACGCAGCGTGCGCAGGCGCGCCATCTCGGTTTCCATCTCTTCTTTCGCAATGCGGTACGCTTCGCCCATGCCCACGATCTGGTGAACAGGCAGCGTGCCGGAACGCATGCCGCGCTCGTGACCGCCGCCGTGCATCTGTGCTTCGATGCGGATACGCGGTTTACGACGAACGTACAGCGCGCCGATCCCTTTCGGGCCATAAATTTTGTGGCCGGAGAAGGACATCAGGTCCACTTTCAGCTGGCTCAGATCGATAGGCAGTTTGCCCACGCTCTGGGTCGCGTCAACGTGATAGATGATACCGCGCGCGCGGCACATTTCGCCGATGGTCGCGATGTCCTGAACGACGCCGATTTCGTTGTTAACGTGCATGATGGAAACCAGAATGGTGTCATCACGCATGGCCGCTTCGAGCTCTTTCAGGTCGATGATCCCGTTGCTCTGTGGCGCCAGGTAAGTCACTTCGTAACCTTCACGCTCCAGCTGGCGGCAGGTATCCAGCACGGCTTTGTGTTCGGTTTTGCTGGTGATGATGTGCTTGCCTTTTTTCTGATAAAAGTTGGCTGCACCTTTGATCGCCAGGTTGTCGGATTCGGTCGCACCGGAGGTGAAAACAATCTCACGCGGGTCGGCACCCACCAGGTCGGCAATCTGATTACGGGCGATATCAACCGCCTCTTCAGCATGCCAGCCAAAACGGTGTGAACGGGAAGCTGGGTTACCAAAGTTTCCGTCCAGGGTCAGACACTGCATCATTTTCTCGGCAACACGCGGGTCCACCGGCGTGGTTGCGGAGTAATCGAGATAAATCGGTAATTTCATTGCTCTTTAAACTCCGTACATCGCTTCAATGCAAGGAATCAGGCAACCGGCTGGATGTACGACCGAGTACGCGGGGCGTGACCGCCCCGGCCTGATTCTGAAATCTTTATCGTTTTATTACGCGCGCAGTTTGACGTCGATAGCGTCCTGCGCGCGGGTGCTGCGTTGGGAATCCTGACCGTGCTGACGACCAGAGACATCCAGAACTTCCTGGTTATTGACCAGTTCACCCAGGGTGATGTTGTTCAGGAAGCCGGTGAGACGGTCGCTCAGATCGCGCCACAGCGCGTGGGTCAGGCACTTATCGCCGCCCTGGCAGCCGCCTTTACCCTGGCAACGGGTCGCGTCAACGGATTCGTCAACTGCGCTAATCACTTCACCAACTGCAATACTGCCCGCGTCTTTACCCAGCAGATAACCGCCGCCTGGGCCACGAACGCTGGAAACCAGTCCATTTTTACGCAGTCTCGAGAACAGCTGCTCCAGGTAAGAGAGGGAGATCCCTTGTCGTTCAGAAATATCAGCCAACGGAACCGGGCCCGCTTCGGAGTTGAGCGCAACGTCCAGCATCGCGGTCACGGCATAACGCCCTTTAGATGTCAGTCTCATGTCTTACTTAACCTCAAACTCGCCCCTGCCCGGGGTTTTTTATTGTAAAATGGGGGTATTGCATAGCAGGGCCAAGTCTGACATTCCTGACTAAAATGGTCAACTATTTACTTGACTGTTTTAGTCAGGTATTTAACGTTCCGTGCCTTCAAAATCCCGGTGCGGCCTGATGCCCTCACCCCAGCCCTCTCCCACGGGGAGAGGGGAAATCGACACTACTCTTTATTCTTCTGCTCAATCGACGCCAGAATCCCGCGCAGGATGTTAAGCTCCTGGCTTTCCGGGCGCGCGCGGGTAAACATGCGGCGCAGCTTGTTCATCACCTGGCCCGGGTGGCCTTCACGAATAAAGCCGGTTGAGAGCAGCGTCTGCTCCAGGTGACCGTAGAAGCGCTCAAGGTCGTCCACCAGCGGGTAGGCCGTTTCTTCTTTAGGCTCTACCTGTTTCTCCTGCGTCGCCAGCCACGCCATACGCACCTCATAGGCGATAACCTGCACCGCCATCGCCAGGTTCAGCGAGCTATATTCCGGGTTAGCCGCGATGGCGACGTGATAATGGCACTTCTGCAGCTCGTCGTTGGTCAGGCCAACGCGCTCGCGGCCAAACACCAGCGCAACCGGAGCCTGTTCCGCTTCAGAGACGCTTTTCAGGCCGCATTCGCGCGGGTCCAGCATCGGCCACGGCAGCGTGCGTGAACGCGCGCTGGTGCCAACAACGAGGCTGCAGCCGGCCAGCGCTTCGTCAAGGGTATCGACGATCTGAGCGTTGCCGATCACGTCGCTGGCACCGGCCGCCAGGGCGATAGCCTGCGAGTCAGGTTTGACCAGCGGGTTAACCAGCCACAGGTTCGTTAAGCCCATGGTTTTCATAGCGCGGGCAACGGAGCCCATGTTGCCGGTGTGCGATGTTTCGACCAGCACGATTCGAATGTTTTGCAGCATAATTTTTAATGTCTGAATTCAGCGTATGAAGAATATTCCGGCATATTATCATAAACGGGAGACATAATCCGATCCCACTGCTATACTCTGCGCCGATTTTCCTGTTCTTTAACATCCAGTGAGAGAGACCGATGCATCCGATGCTGACCATCGCCGTGCGCGCAGCGCGCAAGGCGGGTAATGTAATTGCCAAACACTACGAAACGCCAGACTCCGTAGAAACCAGCCAGAAAGGCAGCAATGATTTCGTGACTAACGTCGATAAAGCCGCAGAAGCGATTATTATCGAAACGATCCGCAAATCTTACCCGCAGCACACCATCATCACCGAAGAAAGCGGTGAACATGAAGGTACCGATCAGGATGTTCAATGGGTTATCGATCCACTGGATGGCACCACCAACTTCGTCAAACGCCTGCCACACTTCTCTGTGTCTATCGCAGTACGCATTAAAGGCCGTACTGAAGTCGCCGTTGTTTACGATCCAATGCGTAACGAACTGTTCACCGCTACCCGCGGTCAGGGCGCACAGCTGAACGGCTACCGTCTGCGCTGCAGCAACGCACGCGATCTGGACGGCACCATTCTGGCGACCGGTTTCCCGTTCAAGGCGAAACAGCACGCGACCACCTATATGAATATCCTGGGCAAACTGTTCACCGAATGCGCGGACTTCCGCCGCACCGGTTCTGCCGCGCTGGATCTGGCTTATGTAGCAACAGGCCGCGTTGACGGTTACTTCGAGCTGTCACTGAAGCCGTGGGACTTTGCTGCGGGCGAGCTGATCGCACGTGAAGCAGGCGCCATCGTGTGTGATTTCACCGGCGGCCATAACTATATGTCTACCGGCAACGTCGTTGCAGGTAACCCACGCGTTGTTAAAGCCATGCTGGCCAACATGCGTGATGAACTGAGCGATGCGCTGAAGCGTTAATCCCGGTCATTCCCTCTCCCCGTGGGAGAGGGAATCCCAACTAAAACGGCCGCAATCCTCTTCCCACCGGCATCGCGCTCATCCACATCGTCACCGCCGCAACCAGCAGAATCACCCCGCCCGCCAGCGCAAGCGTTGTCCACCCTACCTGCCGCCACAGCACCGGTGTTTTATTGCCGCTGAGTCTGACCGCAAGCTGACGGAAGCTGTGAACCAGCAGCGCTAAAGACGAAATGGTGAGAGACGTCCCTGCCGCCATCGCCAGCGCGGAAAGCATTCCCCAGCCAAACACGCCTATCACCTTGCTGAACAGCAGCACCATTATTGCCCCCGAACACGGGCGCATGCCCATCGAGAGAATAATCATCAGCCGCGCGCGCCAGTCGTCGCCGTTCTGCAACTGTTCCTGCGTGGGCAAATGCTGATGCCCGCAGCCGCAGTTTTCATCATGAACGTGAGGCGGCGTAAAGGTTTTGAATTTCGGTTTTTGCAGCAGCACGCGCAGCTTTTTCAGCGCCCGCCAGCAGAGGGTCAGCCCCAGCACGCCCACCAGCGCGTAGCTTCCCTTCTCCAGCCAGAAACTGCTCATGTGCAGCTGGCGCGCGGGAAGCTGCAACAGCGAAAGCACGATCACGACGAGCGCAATCGCCACGCTGCCCTGAAGCAGCGAGGAGGCCAGCGTCAGCCCGATACTCGATTTCAGCTTCGACGGATGGGTGGCGAGCCAGGTCGTTATCACGATTTTGCCGTGCCCCGGCCCCAGCGCATGCAGTACGCCATAGATAAAGCTGAACGCCAGCAGGGAACCACCCGCTTTGGTCGGGTTCTCGGCCACCGCCTTCAGCAGACCGCTCATCTGCTGATTGACCTCACGCTGCCAGACGATGCTTTTCATCATGACCTGCGGCCAGGCCTGCCAAAGCCAGAGCGAGCCGCAAACGGCCAGCAGGAGAAAAAGCGCCAGCGGCCAGAGGTGCAGCCAGCGGCGCGGTTTCCGAACCGGAGAGGAGATCACTGACATTGTAACGTTACCTCCTGCGCGAACTGTTTACCCAACTCCATGTCCTCAGGCGGTGCATCTTCCTTATCAAGCGAGACCGCAAAGTTCAGCGTCTCCTCGCTGGGTTTCGGGGTGTGAACGCCAATTTTGCAGTTTTTTTGCAGAGCGTCCGGCAATCGTACGTCGCCGTCTTTGTCATAGCGCATATCGACATAGTAGGTCGGATCAAAAGTGGAAAACGTGTACGTTTGCCCCGCCAGCGGCTGCGGATGCGCCAGAGGAAGCACAAACGTCAGCACCGCCTGATGCCCGTCACGCGTCATCCCGTATTCCGTTGGCCGGTTCAGAAATTTGACCTTTTGCCCGTTGTGCCAGAATTCCGTGAAGTAGTGCTGGCCGAGCACGTTGGCCATCACTTCCGCCGCCAGCTTTTTCCAGATTTCATCGCCGGGCTTCGCGTTTCCCGCATCATAGAGCAGATCGGCCGAGGTGATTTCATCCATCGTCCAGCGCATCTTCAGGCCGCTCAGCTGCGTGCCGTCGGTAACCAGCTCGGTCTGGAGGTCAATAAAACTGTGAGGGTGTGCGCTGGCGGTGAAGCTGATAACCGCCAAAAATAACGCCATCGCACTTTGTTTAACTGTTTGCATCAATTCCTCACGTCAAAAATTCTGTGATGTCCCCCAGCAATCCTGAGTGAAAGGCCTGCCGGCGCGCTTTTCAGCGCTCATCCTTTAGCTATTCTTATCAAACATTCACACTGGATACCCGACAGATGATGACGACGCTTGAAATTCCATCTGTGCTTTCCAGTTCGCAGCGCCGCTGCCAGGTGCTTTTGATGCTATACCTGCCCGATGCTGCCGTCACCGCAGAGAGCATAATCGCTGCCAACGGGGTGGACGACGCGATGGCACGGCAAGATATAGCCGAGACGCGCGATGAAATCCAGCGCTATCACCGGCTGGACATCGTCACGCACCACGACGGCAGCTACCGGATTGAAGGCACAGCCCTGAATCAGCGTTTATGCCTGCTGCACTGGCTGCGCCGGGCGCTGCGGCTTTGCCCGCAGTTTGTCTCACACCAGTTTACCCCCGCATTAAAAACCGCGCTTAAACAACACGGCATTGCGCGACCGCTGTACGACGATGCGAACCTGCGGGCGCTGATCGGCTTCTGCTCACGCAAGCTGCAGCGCCAGTTTGAATGCCGCGACGTCCAGTTTTTACAGCTCTATCTGCAATACTGTCTTATTCAGCACCAGCTCGGGAATACGCCACAGTTTTCTCACGTTCAGCGCAGCTGGACCCAGTCGAGAGGGGAGTATTTTACGGCCCAGGAGATCGTGCGTCACTGGAGACGTCGCGTGCCGCAGGGAGCGCACGGGGATGAACAGCTGTTTCTGGCGCTGCTGTTTATGATGCTCCGCACGCCCGATCCGGTGCTCGATAAACACCAGCAGGATCAGCGCTTGCGCCGGGCCATCGTGCGCATGGTCGCCCGTTTTCGCTCGCAGACCGGGATGAACTTCAGCGATGAGCAAGGGCTGACCGATCAGCTGTATATCCATCTTGCTCAGGCGCTGGACCGCTCGCTGTTTGAAATTGGCATCGACAATAGCCTGCCGGAGGAGATCCATCGCCTCTATCCCCGGCTGTTACGCACCACGAAGGAAGCGCTGTTTGAGCTGGAAGCGGAGTTTGGGCTGCGTTTTTCTGATGAAGAGATGAGTCTTGTCGCGGTGATTTTCGGCGCCTGGCTGATGCAGGAGACCGATCTGCACGAAAAACAGGTGATCCTGCTGACGGGAGACGATAAAGCCAGCGAGGATCTGATTGAACAGCAGCTTCGCGAGCTGACGCTGCTGCCGCTTAATATTCGTTATCTGACGCTGCAGGCTTTCCAGAAAGAGGGGGCACCGCGCGAAGCCGCGCTGGTTATCACCCCCTACCCTACCGTCCTGCCGCTGTTCTCGCCGCCGCTGATACATGCCGTTGAGACATTGAACGCGCAGCAGCAAGAACATATTCGCGCCATGCTGGAATCATAGCGAGGCGCGAGCGGCCACTTTAGGGCGAACAACGATGGCGGGTAAGGCGACCAGCGCCATCACCCAGAAGACGCCATGCCCCAGGTGCTGGTAGAGGAACCCCGCAAAGACCGTCATGATTGCGATACTGCCCCCCATCGCGACCGCCGAGTAGACGGCCTGCAGACGAATAACGTCTCCGCCCTCGCGCGCTGCGATATAGCGCATCGCCGCCAGATGACACACGGTAAAGGTGCCGCAGTGAAGAATTTGCGCCACGATCAGCCACGGCAGATCGGTCGTCCAGCCCATAATCCCCCAGCGCGCCACGCCGCACACGGCGGAAAGCAGCAGGAGGTCTCGCGCGCCAAAGCGACGGAACAGCTTCTTGCTCAGGGCAAAGATAATGACTTCGGCCACTACCCCCAGCGACCACAGATAGCCCACTGCGGAAGCAGAATATCCCGCCCCCTGCCAGTAGATGGCGCTGAAGCCATAGTACGCCGCATGCGCCCCCTGAAGCAGACAGACACACGCCAGAAAACGCCAGCTTTGTGCCACCAGGCTCCGCCAGGCGGGCCATCCTGCGCTCTCCTGATGGCGGCTTTCCCCTTGCGGCATCACCGACGGACGCAGCAGCATACCCAGCAGCATCGAGGCAATACCGATACTCAGCAGGGCGAGAATGGCGCGGTAATCGTAAAGGCTGACCAGTTTGCCCACCAGCGCGGAGCCAATCACAAAGGCAATTGAGCCCCACAGGCGCACGCGGCCGTAGTCCATGGTGATCTGCTTTTGCCAGGTGTTCGCCAGGGCATCCGTCAGCGGTACCAGCGGTGAGAAGAACAGGTTAAAGCCGACCATCACCACCATCAGCCAGGCAAACTGGTGGCTGACCCAGAAGCAGGCAACAAAGACCAGCGTCAGCAGAGCAAGAATGCGCACGGCCTTGATCAGCAAGGAGGGATCGCTGACGCGCGGGGCAATCAGCAGGCTGCCGAGGAAACGCGCCACCAGCCCGGCCCCCAGCAGGATACCGATGGTCTCAGGAGTCAGGCCGATACCCTTGAGCCAGACGCTCCAGAAGGGCAGAAAAATACCGTAGCTAAAGAAATAGGTGAAATAACTGAGCGCCAGCCAGCGCGTGGAATGCAAGACCATGAATCCCTCCCGAAATCGAGGCCATAGTCTGGCGAGAATATAAAAATTAAGCAAGTAGATAGCCTGCTATAAATTAACGAAAAATTAACATCTTGTGCAGTCGTCTGGCTTCTGGCAGGGAATGAAAATATGTATTACGTTTAAATTACTCCACTTGCAGAGGTTTTTCTGCCATGAACTCACTACGTTATTTCGATTTCGGTCAGTCACGTCACCTGCTGCTGCTAATTGGTCGCATCGCGCTTGTCGTGCTGTTTATCATCTTTGGCTATCCAAAACTGACGGGGTTTAGCGGCACCGTACAATATATGACCTCGCTGGGTACGCCGATGCCCATGCTGGCGGCCATTATTGCGGTGGTGATGGAAGTCCCTGCCGCCATCCTGATCGTGCTGGGCTTTTTCACCCGTCCGCTCGCGGTACTGTTTGTATTCTATACGCTGGGCACGGCGATTATCGGTCACCATTACTGGGATATGACCGGTGATGCGGTCGTACCGAATATGATTAATTTCTATAAGAACGTCAGTATTGCTGGCGCCTTTATTTTGCTGGCCATTGTTGGTCCGGGGGCTATTTCCCTCGACCGGCGTTAAGCCATAAAAAAAGGCCGCAAGCGCGGCCTTTTTTATTTCTGCAAGGCAGAGGAATTATGCGTATACCGGGAAGCGTGCGCAGATATCCAGAACTTTACCTTTGACGCGCTCGATAACCGCTTCGTCATTGATGTTGTCCAGAACGTCACACATCCAGCCAGCCAGCTCTTTCACTTCCGCTTCTTTGAAGCCGCGGCGAGTCACGGCCGGAGAACCGATACGGATACCGGAGGTCACGAACGGGCTCTTCGGATCGTTTGGCACGCTGTTTTTGTTCACGGTGATGTTGGCGCGGCCCAGGGCTGCGTCAGCTTCTTTACCGGTCAGGTTCTTATCAACCAGATCCAGCAGGAACAGGTGGTTTTCAGTACCGCCGGAGACCACTTTGTAGCCACGGTTCAGGAACACTTCCACCATCGCTTTAGCGTTCTTAGCAACCTGCTGCTGATAAACCTTGAATTCTGGCTCCATCGCTTCTTTCAGCGCTACCGCTTTAGCCGCGATAACGTGCATCAGCGGGCCGCCCTGCGCGCTTGGGAATACAGCGGAGTTCAGTTTTTTGTACAGCTCTTCGTCACCGCCTTTCGCCAGGATCAGGCCACCGCGTGGACCCGCCAGGGTTTTGTGGGTGGTGGTGGTCACAACGTGAGCGTGTGGAACCGGGTTCGGGTAAACGCCAGCGGCAATCAGACCCGCAACGTGCGCCATGTCGACGAACAGGTAAGCACCGATGCTGTCTGCGATTTCACGCATTTTTGCCCAGTCAACGATACCGGAGTAAGCAGAGAAGCCACCGATGATCATCTTCGGTTTGTGCTCTTTAGCCTGCTTCGCCATGTCTTCGTAGTCAATTTTACCGGACTCATCAATACCGTAAGGGATGATGTTGTACAGTTTGCCGGAGAAGTTAACCGGGGAGCCGTGAGTCAGGTGGCCGCCCTGCGCCAGGTTCATACCCAGAACGGTATCGCCCGGCTGCAGCAGCGCGGTGTAGACCGCGAAGTTAGCCTGAGAGCCAGAGTGCGGCTGCACGTTCGCGTAGTCAGCGCCAAAGAGTTCTTTCGCACGGTCGATAGCCAGCTGCTCAACGATATCCACGTACTCGCAACCGCCGTAGTAGCGTTTGCCCGGGTAACCTTCAGCATATTTGTTAGTCAGCTGAGAACCCTGCGCCTGCATGACGCGCGGGCTGGTATAGTTTTCGGAGGCGATCAGTTCGATGTGCTCTTCCTGACGTACTTTTTCCTGCTCCATAGCCTGCCACAGTTCGGCATCATAATCGGCAATGTTCATTTCACGCTTTAACATCCGCATCTCCTGACTCAGCTAACAAGTAAATTTTGGCCTGAAAAGGCAGTCCTGTTGGACGACGGGCAACAGTATAACTGATTAGTTCTGTGATAACAGGTCTTGACAAACGATTTTACGCAAACGTTTTCCTTCGCGCCACGCAAGGGTTTGAGGAATAAAGCTCTCGCCCTTTCCAGCGGATTTCTTTTCAGGTTTGTGATGCATATTTTTCATCTTGCAAAGAACCATTTACAACGCAGGGGTATTTTTCATAAGATGCATTTAAAATACATCATTAAAGTCACATCGGAAGGAAGCTGCCATGCTCGACGCTCAAACCATCGCTACCGTTAAAGCCACCATCCCCCTGCTGGTGGAAACCGGCCCTAAACTCACCGCCCATTTCTACGATCGCATGTTCACGCATAACCCGGAGCTCAAAGAAATTTTCAACATGAGCAACCAGCGTAACGGCGATCAGCGCGAAGCGCTTTTCAACGCCATCGCGGCCTACGCCAGCAATATTGAAAACCTGGCGGCACTGCTGCCCGCGGTGGAAAAAATCGCGCAGAAACACACCAGCTTCCAGATCCAGCCCGAGCAGTACAACATTGTGGGTAGCCACCTGCTGGCAACGCTGGACGAGATGTTCAGCCCGGGCCAGGAGGTGCTGGACGCGTGGGGGAAAGCCTACGGCGTGCTGGCAAACGTGTTTATCAACCGCGAAGCGCAGATCTACAGCGAAAACGCCAGCAAGAACGGCGGCTGGGAAGGCACACGCGCCTTCCGCATCGTTGAGAAAACGCCGCGCAGCGCGCTGATTACCAGCTTTGAATTTGAGCCGGTGGACGGACAGCCGGTTGCCGATTACCAGCCGGGCCAGTATCTGGGCGTGTGGCTGAAGCCTGAAGGTTTCCCGCATCAGGAGATCCGCCAGTATTCTCTTACCCGCAAGCCAAACGGCAAAGGCTACCGCATTGCGGTGAAGCTTGAGGACGGCGGTCAGGTCTCCAACTGGCTCCACAACGAAGCTAACGTGGGCGACGTGGTCCATCTGGCCGCGCCGGCGGGCGATTTCTTCATGGCCGTAGAAGCGAATACCCCGGTTACGCTGATCTCTGCGGGCGTCGGCCAAACGCCAATGCTGGCGATGCTAGATACGCTGGCGAAAGCCAACCACGGCGCGCAGGTCAACTGGTTCCACGCTGCGGAAAACGGCGACGTGCACGCCTTTGCGGATGAAGTGAAAACGCTTGGGGCGTTCCTGCCGCGCTTCACCGCGCACACCTGGTATCGCCTGCCGACGGATGCAGACCGCGCGGCCGCACGGTTTGACACTGAAGGCCTGATGAATTTAAGCCA
This sequence comes from Enterobacter sp. R-1.6.2, assembly GCF_035064085.1. NCBI lineage: Bacteria > Pseudomonadati > Pseudomonadota > Gammaproteobacteria > Enterobacterales > Enterobacteriaceae > Enterobacter > Enterobacter sp. R-1.6.2. The sequence continues at coordinate 38,704 of NZ_JASEYI010000003.1, read as the reverse complement.
GATGGAAGGGGCGTTTAGCGCGCCAGACATGCAGTTCTACGTCTGCGGGCCGGTAGCGTTTATGCAGTATGCCGCCCAGCAGCTGGTGGATCTGGGCGTGAACAAAGACAACATTCACTACGAATGTTTCGGGCCGCATAAGGTGCTGTAATGAAAAAGCCCCTCGTTCGAGGGGCTTTTTTTTCGCCGGGTGGTTGCACCTTACCCGGCCTACAAAACCGTTGGTATTGTTAAATCGCGGCGTCGTCTTCTTCGCCGGTACGGATACGGATCACGCGCGCCACGTCAAAGACGAAGATTTTACCGTCGCCGATTTTGCCCGTCTGCGCGGTGCGGATAATGGTATCCACGCAGGTATCGACGATATCGTCGCTGACCACGATTTCAATTTTTACTTTCGGCAGAAAGTCGACCATGTACTCTGCGCCACGGTAAAGCTCGGTGTGGCCCTTCTGACGACCAAAACCTTTCACTTCCGTCACGGTCATCCCGGTGATGCCGACTTCCGCCAGCGCTTCACGCACGTCATCCAGTTTGAAAGGTTTAATAATCGCATCAATCTTTTTCATGGTGGGTCCTTAAACTCTTGCCTGTAAGCTGCCTCGTAATCGATTGCTCACAGTACCATACGGCATTACTCTTTAAAATCGTTTGCTTCCAGCTCGTGGCGCGACAGCAGCTTGTAGAACTCGGTGCGGTTGCGTCCGGCCATGCGCGCCGCGTGGGTCACGTTGCCTTTGGTGATCTGCAATAGCTTGCGCAGATAGTTCAGCTCGAACTGATTCCGCGCTTCCGCAAACGTCGGCAGAGCCGTGTTTTCCCCTTCCAGCGCCTGCTCCACCAGCGCATCGCTGATCACCGGTGAGGAGGTCAGCGCCACGCACTGCTCAATCACGTTCACCAGCTGACGCACGTTACCCGGCCAGCCTGCGGCCATCAGCCGCTTCATCGCGTCGGTGGAAAACGCGCGCACGAACGGTTTATGGCGATCGGCCGCCTGGCGCAAAAGATGGTTCGCCAGCAGCGGAACGTCTTCCGCGCGCTCCGCCAGCGCCGGGATCTTCAGGTTCACCACGTTCAGACGGTAGTAGAGATCTTCGCGAAACTCGTTGCGCGCCATCACTTTTGGCAAGTCGCGGTGGGTGGCGGAAATAATGCGCACATTAATATCGATATCGCGGTTGCTGCCCAGCGGGCGAACTTTTCGCTCCTGCAACACGCGGAGCAGTTTGACCTGCAGCGGTGCGGGCATGTCGCCAATCTCGTCCAGGAACAGCGTGCCGCCTTCCGCGGCCTGGAACAGCCCTTCCCGGCTGCTCACCGCGCCGGTGAATGCGCCGCGGGCGTGACCAAACAGTTCAGATTCGAGCAGCTGTTCCGGAAGCGCGCCGCAGTTAATGGCGATAAAGGCATTTTTACTGCGCGGGCTGGCGTTATGGATCGCCTGGGCCAGGATCTCTTTCCCGGTTCCGCTCTGGCCGTTGATGAGCACGCTGACGTCGGACTGCGCCACCATCCGGGCCTGTTCAAGCAGACGCAGCATAATGGGGCTGCGGGTGACGATGGACTCCCGCCACGCTTCATCCCCCGCCGGGGCGGCATGTTCCAGCGCGCTGTCGATAGCCTTATACAGCGCGTCTTTGTCCACCGGCTTGGTCAGGAAGCTGAAGACCCCCTGCTGCGTCGCGGCAACCGCATCCGGGATCGATCCGTGCGCCGTCAGGATAATCACGGGCATACCCGGCTGCTGCTTCTGGATCTCCGCGAACAGCTGCAGGCCATCCATTTCGTCCATCCGCAGGTCGCTTATCACCAGATCGATTTTCTCGCGGCTAAGGATCTTCAGTCCTTCCAGCCCGCTTTCAGCGGTCACGACGCTGTAGCCTTCGCTCACCAGACGCATCCCCAGCAGCTTTAACAGCCCGGGATCGTCATCCACCAGTAAAAGATGGGCAGGTTTACGGCTCGTCATGCTTCACATCCTCTTGTTTCGGCGTCTCGCTGTCCGGTGCAGCGGATGAGCTCCCCGGCTGATATTTACGCGACGAGAGCTGCCTTTCGATATCCGTCAGGTTCTCCAGCTTACGCGTGGTGGTATCCAGCTGCGTACGTAAATGTTGCTGCTGTTGACGCAGCGTATCAAGCTCGCTGTCGGTTGACTGCTGTAGCTTGCTGTAGCGGGAGCGCTCTTCAGACAGCTGAAGCTGTAATGTCTGCCCATCGCGCCAGAGCTGGTATACCGGGCGTACCTGCACGGGAAGATTGACTACAAACGTGTCCAGTCGGGTCACATTGACGCGACGTTCAACGGGGGTAATTTTCGCATCTGCGAGTAAAATCCCACGCTTGAAAGCGTCCTGCCAGGTATCGTCATCCAGCATCGCCGCCTTCGAGCGGGCGTCTACCGGCGCCAGACGCTGGGCGCAATCTATCCCACGCAGCCAGAACAGCGGGTTGCTTTCAACGTCATGTCCTGACAGGTTCCAGATGTCGTCACAGCGGGTTGAGAGGAAGTCTGCCAGCTGGTTATCGGGCCATTTATCTTCCTGTTTATCGCTAATGGCACTTTGTGGCGCATGGGAAACACACCCTGCCAGAAATAAACAGGGCAGGCTCAGGCGAAGCGTTTTGCTGGAAAACACCGCACGTACGGCGCGGAAAAAGACGTGTGACATACTCACCAGACATAGATTCATTTTATTGATTTTTCCGGCTCACGGGCAGTTCGATACGGAAGCAAACATCTGAACGTTCGTCCGCGGCAATGTTTAGCTCACCCTGCATGCGTCGTATGCAGTCCCGGGCGATGCTCAAGCCCAGACCGCTTCCTTTAACCGCGCCTTTCCGCTGATGACTTCCCTGGAAAAAGGGTTCGAAGATCATGGTTTTTTCGTCATCGGGGATCGGGGTGCCGGTGTTTGCGACGTCAATAAACACCCGTGAACCATTCGTATTACTTCGGATATAAATGTTACCGGATTCAGTACCATAGTGCACCGCATTGGAGTAAAGATTATCCAGAACGCTCATCAGCAGCATGGGTTCAGCCAGGCACGCAGGCGCATTCAGCTCAACGCCGGTATGCATCATTTTAGCTCTTGCTGGCAAGCTGTGGGCGGAGATCACCATATCCACCAGCGGCTCAATTTCAACGTTTTCCAGTACGACCGCCCCGTCAGCCAGCTTGCGGTTGTAATCCAGCAGTTGCTCAATCAGCTTTTGCAGATTGCGGCTGCTGTTATCCAGGATCTCGACAATTTCTTTCTGCTCTGGCGTAAGGGGCCCGGCCACTTCGTCCGCCAGCAGCTCCGTCCCTTCGCGCATGCTGGCCAGCGGCGTTTTAAGCTCATGAGAGATATGGCGCAGGAACTGATGGCGCTGTGATTCGAGCCACGCCAGGCGCTCGGACAGCCAGATAATGCGCTGGCCTACGGATCGCAGCTCGCGCGGACCTTTAAAGGCGACCGTATCCCCGAGCGATTTCCCCTCCCCCAGGCGGTTGATCATACGCTGGATGCCCTTTACCGGGCCGATGATCATGCGGGTAAAGAGCAGTACCAGCCCGAGGCTCACCAGGAACAGCACCAGCGCCTGCCAGCCGAAGAACTGGCCGCGCTCGGCAATCTCCTGCTGGAGCTGCTGGCCGCGAGAGAAAATCACCGCGCGCGTTGACTGCACCATCTCGGTGTTGGCGCTGGCAAAAGCTTCGAGGCGCGCGGCAGCAACGGCATCCGGGCCGCTATTGCTGCACTGCAGCTGCGCGAGATCGTTTAAATCCTGACGCAACGCCTGATAGAGCTTGTCATCAGGTAAGACCCCCGCGTGAGCGTCCAGCATTTCGCTGTAGCGTTTACGCTGGCTCTGATAAACCTTTTCCAGCGTCCGATCGTCAAGCACGCAATACTGACGATAACTTCGCTCCATTTCCAGCGCGGCGTTGGTCATCGCTTCACTGCGTCTGGCGTCGATGAGCGTCGTGCGGTTGGTCAAAGCCGCCTGCGCGCTCAGCGCGTTCAGGCTTTGCCACGCCTGCCAGGCAAGGATCAGCAGCGGCAGCAGGATCAGCAGGAAGGCCATCATGACGAGCTGCCGCAGGGAGCGGGGGAAAACGGGCCAGCGTTTCAACGCATTACTCTCTTAATGGGGATTTACGCAGAGCGTAACTGAGTCTGCCCTTCAGATACAACAAAGCCGGGTAAAAACCCGGCTTTGTCATGGAATGAGGCGGTGCCTAACTCGACGTTTCGCCCTGGCCTGATAAAGCATCGCTATGATCAGTAGTTGGACGGCAGGCACCTTTTTGTGCGTCATTCGAAGTTTATGTAGCGCGTCCCGAAGGGGCTGACATAAGAAGGTGAATGAGCCACTGGTTAATATTATGCAACACCCGTGCCAGAATGCAAAACAAAATATTAACACATTGAAATATATGATTTTTACTCGTTTATCACGTTAATTATCGGTTGAATGATTTTCAGGCTAAGTGTCGCTATTCAGCAACACCTTAAGGGGAACCTTACCTGACATATATAAATCAAAGAGTTAAGCGTCTCCATTTGGAGACAGTCATATTACGGGTCTGTCGCGTAATTGCGACACAAATAAAAAAGCCCGGTCAAGCTTTCGCTTACCGGGCCTGGAAGGGTGTGGGGCTAAAACTTAACCCAGCTGCTTACGCGCGTTACGGAAGATACGCATCCACGGGCTGTCCTCGCCCCAGTTTTCCGGGTGCCAGGAGTTGCTCACTGTACGGAACACGCGCTCCGGGTGCGGCATCATGATGGTCGCGCGACCGCTTTCGCTGGTCACCGCCGTAATACCGTTTGCGGAGCCGTTCGGGTTAGCCGGGTAGGTTTCTGTCACCTTGCCGAAGTTATCGACAAAGCGCAGCGCCACCAGGCCTTTGCTCTCCAGCTGAGCCAGATGCGCAGCGTCGCGCACTTCTACCTGACCTTCACCGTGGGAAACGGCGATTGGCATCTGAGAACCTACCATCCCCTGCAGCAGCAGAGACGGGCTTTGGGTCACTTCCACCAGGCTGAAGCGCGCCTCGAAGCGGTCAGACTGGTTGCGCACAAAGCGCGGCCAGGCTTCGCTGCCCGGGATCAGCTCGCGCAGGTTAGACATCATCTGGCAGCCGTTACACACGCCCAGCGCCAGGGTCTGCGGACGGTGGAAGAAGGTTTCGAACTCGTCGCGCACGCGGCTGTTGAACAGGATGGACTTCGCCCAGCCTTCGCCCGCGCCCAGCACGTCACCGTAGGAGAAGCCGCCGCACGCCACCAGCGCCTGGAAATCTTCCAGACCGGTACGCCCGGCCAGCAGGTCGCTCATGTGGACGTCGATAGCGTCAAAGCCCGCGCGGTGGAAGGCAGCCGCCATCTCAACGTGGGAGTTGACGCCCTGCTCGCGCAGCACGGCCACTTTTGGACGAGCGCCCGTCGCTATGTACGGCGCGGCGATGTCTTCGTTGATGTCGAAGGAGAGCTTCACGTTCAGGCCTGGATCCTGGTCATTCGCTTTCGCGTTATGCTCCTGATCGGCACATTCCGGGTTATCACGCAGGCGCTGCATCTGCCAGGTGGTTTCCGCCCACCACATGCGCAGCGTGGTGCGGCTTTCGCTGAACACCGCGTGACCGTCTGCTTCAATAACGAAGCGGTCGCCCTGAACGGCTTTGCCCAGATAGTGCACGCAGTCTGCCAGACCATGCTTCGCCAGAATCGCTTCAACCGCGTCGCGATCTGCCGCACGCACCTGAATCACGGCGCCCAGCTCTTCGTTGAACAGCGCCGCCAGACGGTCTTCGCCCAGCGTCGCAATGTTCGCTTCCACGCCGCAGTGGCCGGTGAAGGCCATCTCTGCCAGGGTCACCAGCAGGCCGCCGTCGGAACGGTCGTGGTAGGCCAGCAGCTTACGCTGCGCCACCAGCGCCTGAATCGCGTCGTAGAAGCCCTTCAGCTGGGCCACGTCGCGCACGTCGGCTGGCTTGTCGCCGAGCTGGCGGTAAACCTGCGCCAGCGCGGTAGCACCCAGCGCGTTGTGGCCTTTACCCAGGTCGATCAGCAGCAGGGCATTGTCTTCGGTCGCAAGCTGCGGCGTAACGGTGTGACGCACGTCTTCCACGCGGGCAAACGCGGTGATCACCAGCGACAGCGGAGAGGTCATCTCGCGCTGCTCGTTGCCTTCCTGCCAGCGGGTTTTCATCGACATGGAGTCTTTGCCCACCGGAATGGTCAGGCCAAGGGCTGGACACAGCTCCTCGCCCACCGCTTTCACGGCTTCATACAGGCCAGCATCTTCGCCAGGGTGACCGGCTGCGGCCATCCAGTTTGCGGAAAGCTTGATACGTTTGATATCGCCAATCTGCGTTGCGGCGATGTTGGTCAGCGCTTCACCAACCGCCAGACGGGCAGAAGCAGCGAAGTCCAGCAGCGCCACCGGGGTACGCTCGCCGAGAGCCATCGCTTCGCCGTAGTAGCTGTCGAGGCTCGCGGTGGTCACGGCGCAGTTCGCGACCGGGATTTGCCACGGGCCGACCATCTGATCGCGCGATACCATACCGGTCACGGTGCGGTCGCCGATGGTCACCAGGAAGGTTTTCTCTGCCACAGCAGGCAGGTGCAGCACGCGGTTTACCGCTTCTGCCACGGTGATGCCCTGGCGATCCAGCGCTTTGCCCGCCGCTTTGCGGGTGGCTACGTCGCGGGTCATCTTCGGCGTTTTACCGAGCAGCACGTCGAGCGGCAGATCGATCGGCTGGTTGTCAAAGTGGGTGTCGCTTAAGGAAAGGTGCTGCTCTTCGGTCGCTTCACCGATGACGGCATACGGCGCGCGCTCGCGGCGGCACAGCTCGTCAAAAAGCGGCAGCTGATCCGCAGCAACCGCCAGCACGTAGCGCTCCTGGGATTCGTTACACCAGATTTCCAGCGGGCTCATGCCCGGCTCATCGCTCAGGATGTCGCGCAGGTTGAAGCGCCCGCCGCGGCCACCGTCGCTCACCAGCTCCGGCATGGCATTGGACAGGCCGCCCGCGCCCACGTCGTGGATGAAGAGGATCGGGTTGGCGTCGCCCAGCTGCCAGCAGCGGTCGATCACTTCCTGGCAGCGGCGCTCCATCTCAGGGTTGTCGCGCTGCACGGAGGCGAAATCGAGATCCGCATCAGACTGGCCGGAGGCCATAGAAGAGGCCGCGCCGCCGCCCAGACCGATGTTCATCGCCGGGCCGCCCAGTACGATCAGCTTCGCGCCGACGACGATCTCGCCTTTCTGCACGTGATCGGCACGGATGTTGCCGATCCCGCCCGCCAGCATGATCGGCTTGTGGTAGCCGCGCAGCTCTTCGCCGTTGTGGCTGTCCACTTTCTCTTCATAGGTACGGAAGTAACCGTTCAGCGCCGGACGACCAAATTCGTTGTTAAACGCCGCGCCGCCCAGCGGGCCTTCGGTCATGATATCCAGGGCGGTTACAATGCGCTCTGGCTTGCCGAAATCTTCTTCCCACGGCTGCTCAAAGCCCGGGATACGCAGGTTAGAGACGGAGAAACCGACCAGACCCGCTTTAGGTTTAGCGCCACGACCGGTCGCACCTTCATCGCGGATTTCGCCGCCGGAGCCGGTCGCCGCGCCCGGCCACGGGGAGATCGCCGTCGGGTGGTTGTGGGTTTCCACTTTCATCAGGATATGCGCGGGCTCCTGATGGAAGTCATAGCGCCCTGCTTCGCGATCGGCGAAGAAGCGGCCCACCTCGGAACCTTCCATTACCGCGGCGTTGTCTTTATAGGCAGACAGCACGTGGTCCGGGGTTTGCTCCATGGTGTTTTTGATCATTTTGAACAGCGACTTCGGCTGCTGTTCGCCGTCAATAATCCAGTCGGCGTTGAAAATCTTGTGGCGGCAGTGCTCAGAGTTAGCCTGCGCGAACATATAGAGTTCGATGTCGTTCGGGTTACGGTTGAGCTTAACAAACGCATCCTGGAGGTAGTCGATTTCGTCTTCTGCCAGCGCCAGGCCGAGACGCAGGTTGGCGTCAATCAGCGCCTGACGGCCCTGCCCCAGCAGGTCTACGCTCTGTACCGGCGCAGGCTGATGGTGAGAGAAAAGCTTCTGCGCGTCATCGAGAGAGGTAAATACGCTCTCCATCATGCGATCGTGCAGTTCAGCCGCAACCGCCTGCCACTGCGCGTCGCTCAGGGTAGAGGCTTCCACGTAGTACGCCACGCCGCGTTCCAGACGGTTAATCTGGCTCAGGCCACAGTTGTGGGCGATGTCGGTGGCTTTGGAAGACCAGGGGGAGATGGTGCCCGGACGAGGCGTCGCAAGGATCAGTTTGCCGGTTGGCGTATGGCTGCTCAGGCTTGGACCATACTTGAGCAGGCGTTCCAGCTGTACGCGCTCCTCTGCATTGAGGGGGGCATTCAGGTCAGCAAAATGGACATACTCAGCGTAAATATTGCTTACCGGAAGGTCGGCCGCCTGAAAACGTGCCAGCAGTTTAGTGATACGGAAGGCAGACAGTGCAGGCGAACCACGCAGAATTTCCATCATAAGTCTCTCGTCTTCGAAGCGCCGGGGCGCTTACAGTGTGCGCAAGGGGGGAAAACGGGCGTCATTATAGAGAATCCTGAGCGCCGACGAAACCGTTTGCGTCGAAATAAAATTTGCACAGAGATTTAACAATAGATGTGACCTGTCTCTCTAATTGGTTGCCAAGTGGCGCAAGTTTACGCAAAATGCCGCTCATTCAATGGCAAACCTTATGATTAACATGGCTACAGCAGACTGAGGCAACCGGCGTCGCAGAGAATTAACTAATTGAAAAAATTAAAGATTAATTATCTGCTCATCGGCATTGTAACGTTGCTGCTGGCAGTGGCCCTCTGGCCTTCCATCCCCTGGTTCGGCAAAGCCGAAAACCGTATCGCCGCCATTCAGGAGCGGGGGGAATTGCGCGTCAGTACCCTCAACTCGCCGCTGATTTACAGCGACGTCAACGGCAAAATCATTGGTCTGGATTATGAACTGGCACAACAGTTCGCCGATTATCTTGGCGTGAAGCTTAAAATCACCGTCCGCCAGAATATCAACCAGCTGTTTGACGACCTCGATAACGACGATGCCGATATGCTCGCCGCCGGGCTGGTGTATAACAGCGAGCGCAGCAAGAACTACCAGCCAGGCCCGACCTACTACTCCGTTTCTCAGCAGCTGGTTTACCGCGTCGGGAGCCTGCGCCCGCGCTCGCTGTCCACGATTAACGATCGGCAGCTGACGATTGCGCCCGGCCACGTGGTGATTGACGATCTGCGGGAGCTCAAGGAGAAGAAATATCCCGACCTGAGCTGGACGGTGGATCCGAAACTCGGCACGACGGAGCTGCTGGAGCAGGTAAAAGATCAGAAGGTGCCGTACACCATCGCCGATTCGGTCGCGATCAGCCTGTTCCAGCGGGTGCATCCTGAAATCGCCGTGGCGCTGGACGTCACCGACGAGCAGCCTGTGACCTGGTTTAGCCAGCTTGATGACGATCAGACCTTCTCTGCCGCGATGCTTGATTTCTTCAACACCATCAATGAAGACGGTACCCTGGCGCGTCTGGAGGAGAAGTACCTCGGGCACGGCGATGACTTTGACTACGTTGACACCCGCAGCTTCCTGCGCGCGGTAGATAGCGTCCTGCCGGACCTGCAGCCGCTGTTCGAAAAATACGCCCAGGAGATTGACTGGAAGCTGCTGGCGGCTATTTCGTATCAGGAATCCCACTGGGACACCCAGGCCACGTCGCCCACGGGCGTACGTGGTTTGATGATGTTAACCAAAAATACCGCGCTGAGCCTGGGCGTGAACGATCGTACCGATGCCGAACAGAGCATCAGCGGCGGCGCGCGATACCTGCAGGACATGATGGCTAAAGTACCGGAAACGGTGCCGGAAGAAGAGCGGATCTGGTTTGCGCTGGCGGCCTATAATATGGGCTACGCGCATATGCTTGATGCGCGAACGTTGACGGCAAAAACGAAAGGTAACCCGGACAGCTGGTCAGACGTTAAGCAGCGCCTGCCGCTGCTGAGCCAGAAGCCATGGTATAACAAGCTGACATACGGCTACGCGCGCGGACATGAAGCCTACGCCTACGTGGAAAATATCCGTAAATATCAGATTAGCCTGGTCGGGTATCTGCTGGAGAAAGAGAAAGAGGCGACGGAGGCCAAACAGCTGGCTCAAAGTTACCCTGTCGTGGCGCCGGACGAGCTTAATCGTCCGACAGCTTCAGTTCTGCCTTTTGCTGCTTTTTCTGCTGACGGCGCATTCGAAAGAAATCGCTTAATAGCCCCGAACACTCTGGTGCAAGCACCCCACCGATAGTCTTCACCTGGTGGTTCATACCCGGGTGACCCAGCACGTCCATCAGCGAACCGGCCGCACCGGTTTTTTCATCCCGCGCCCCAAAGACCAGAGTCCCGATCCGGCTGTGCACCATCGCGCCGGAGCACATCACGCACGGCTCCAGCGTCACATACAGCGTGGTATCAAGCAGGCGATAGTTTTGCAGAACCAGACCGCCCTGGCGAAGCGCCATAATTTCGGCATGCGCAGTAGGATCGTGGCGACCAATAGGACGGTTCCACCCTTCGCCAATCACCTGGTTGTTATGAACCAGCACCGCGCCCACGGGCACTTCGCCCTCGTCCCAGGCGCGTTGAGCCAGCGTCAGCGCGTGGCGCATCCAGTATTCATGATTGTGTTCAGGGTTGGACAAAGGCTGATACTCCAGTCGAAAAGCGGGCGGCATTATACACGCCAGTTTTAGAGAAGACTATTCGAGTTGCTGAAGTTCGCCTGATGGCGTGACGCGCCAGCGGTGCTGGCAAAAATAGAGCAGCGGGTTGTCCTGCTTGCTGTCGCTGTAGCCGCTGTACAGGCGCAGCGGCGTACCGATGCGTTTTTCCAGCTGGACCACTTTTTCATGTCCCAGGCAGCGCAGGGTCAGCACCCAGCCGCCGTAACCGCGGGCAATTTGCGTGGCGATAAGGTTCACGCGCGGAAGCCAGGGGGTATCAAAGTAGACCTGCTCCACCAGCGTCTGCGGGGAGCCGGTAATCAGCCAGATGTCGGCATCGTTCGCGTCGAGGTAGCTGGTCAGGCGCGCCTGCACCACCGGAAAGGCGGCGACGTGGCCGCGGAACCAGTGCGCAAAATCCTTTTCGAGCTGCTTAAGCCGCGCTTCGCTGTGCCCAAAGGTACATCCCCACAGCAGCAGACTCATCGGCCATCGCGCCGCCCGGCCTTTCACCAGCAGCGCGATCCCGATAACCGGTAAGAGCGGCAGCACGAGCAGCGCATTCAAAGGCTGACGCCGCAGCAGGTAACGCATAAACGTACCAAACATATCCTGCTGATGCAGCGTTCCATCTAGGTCGAAAAAGACAACGCGACGCGCGTGATTTGCCAAACCTTACTCCTCTGGGTCGTTGAAACCTAACAGCCAGGTAAACAGGAACCCGGCGATCACCGCTACTAAATAGCCTAACAGATAGAGCATCACTTTTCCGGTCACGATGGTTAATGCCAGCGGTAAACCGGAAAGACCAAAGGTGATCACGGTGGCGACTTTCCAGTAGCTGATCAGCGCCCCGCCTACCGCGCCGCCCAGACAGGCGGCGAGGAACGGTTTACCCAGCGGCAGCGTAACGCCGAAAATCAGCGGCTCGCCGATGCCGAGCAGTCCGACCGGGAGCGCGCCTTTAATCATTTTTTTCAGACGCGCGTTGCGGGTTTTCATCAGTACGGCAATCGCCGCGCCCACCTGCCCCACCCCCGCCATCGACAGGATAGGCAGCAGCGCGTTATAGCCGTGCGCCTGCACCAGCTCGACGTGGATCGGCACCAGCCCCTGATGTAGCCCCGTCAGCACCAGCGGCAGGAAGGTACCTGACAGCACCGCTCCCACCAGCAGGCCGCCGCGGTCAATAGCCAGAGACGCGCCGTGAGCGATGGCTTCAGAGATCCATCCGCCTAGCGGCTGGAGGGCCACAATCGCTACGCTACCGGTAATCAGCGTGGTCAACAGCGGGTTGAGAATCAGCTCGATCGAGCCAGGCAGAACCGCGCGCAGCCTTTTCTCGATCCAGCACATCAGGATGACCACCAGCAGCACGGCGATTACCCCGCCGCGCCCGGGCTGGAGCGCCTCGCCAAACAGCGTGATCTGCGCCAGCTGCGGGCTGGACAAGATGCCCGCCATGACCCCGCCCATCGCCAGCGATCCGCCAAACACCTTCGCGGTATTCACCCCGACCAGAATGTTCATAATGGCGAAAACAGCGCTGCCGAAGATCCCCAGAATCCCCAGCAGGTTCGGATACTGCGTGGCGAAATCCCCCACAATATCCGGTCTCTTGAGGATATTGATGATCCCGGTGATCAGGCCGGAGGCAATAAACGCCGGGATCAGCGGAATAAAGACGTTTGCCAGCTGACGCAGCGCATCGCTCATGGGGGCTTTGTATTTGGCCTTTGCCTGCGCTTTGGTGCGCTCCGCATCGTCAATCGACGCGCTCGCGCTTACGCCCATCAGCGCACGCATGGCATCAACAACCTGCGCCGCTTTCCCCGGCCCGACGATCAGCTGATGCTGCTGCCCCTGTTTAACGTAGCCGCTGACGCCGGACAGCTGCTTCAGGCGCGGCACGTCGAGTTGGTCGTCGTTATGCACCTCGACGCGCACGCGCGTCATGCAGTTTTCGAGACGCTGAATGTTTTTTTCCCCACCGATTCCCTGCAGGATATCGCTGGCGAGCGCTGCTGTTTTGTCCATAGACGCCTCTGTTAGTTTTCTAATGCCGCCCGTAAGAAGCCGCTATGCGCATCGAGTTTGGCTCTCGCGGCCGCCGCATCCAGCCCGCTCAGGATCATCAGAATGGCCGGTTTAACATCGTGATCGGTCTGCTTGAGTACCGCTTCTGCCTCTTCACGGCCTGCGCCTGTCGCCTCCATCACCATGCGGCAGGCTCTGTCCACCAGCTTGACGTTGGTGGCCTGCATATCCACCATCAGGTTCTGATAAACCTTGCCGAACTTCACCATCGCGCCGGTGGAGATCATATTGAGCACCAGCTTTTGCGCGGTCCCGGATTTCAGGCGCGTGGAGCCGGTGAGCGCTTCCGGCCCGACAACCGGAGAGATAGCAATAGCGGCCACCTGCGCAATCGGTGAGCCAGGGTTACAGGAGATGGCGACCGTCGTGCAGCCCGTCAGGTTGGCGTATTCCAGCCCGCCAATGACGTACGGGGTACGCCCGGATGCCGCCAGCCCGACCACCAGATCCTTCGCGGTCAGATTCAGCCCCTTTAGATCATCCTCACCCAGCTGTTTGTTATCTTCCGCACCTTCAACGGCTTTCAGCAGCGCACCGGGTCCACCGGCAATCAGCCCAACGACCAGACCGTGCGGCACCCCAAAGGTGGGCGGACATTCTGACGCATCCAGCACCCCAAGACGCCCGCTGGTGCCCGCCCCCATGTAGATAATGCGACCGCCGGCCTTGAGGGCTTCCGCCGCCGCATCGACAGCTTTCGCCACCTCGGGTAATGTCTCTTTCACAGCCTGCGCGACCAGCGTATCCTGTTGATTAAAGCGGTTAACCAGCTCCAGGGTGGAGAGTGCATCCAGATCCATGGTTTGCGGGTTACGCGTTTCAGAAACAAGTGAGCCAAGATTCATTTTTGTACCTCAAGAATTTTTAATTCATAATAATCACACCATAATGGAATATAAAATTCATTCAGGCGAGCAAAATTCGTATTTGCGCAGATAATCACATTTTCGCCAGGAGACCCTATGAACTGTTTAATTCGCATTCGCCAGCGCTATGCAGGCTTTGCCCAAAGCGACAAGAAGCTGGCGGATTTTCTGCTTTCTCAACCCGACCATGCACGCCATCTCAGCTCGCAGCAGCTGGCGAGTGAAGCCGGCGTGAGCCAGTCCAGCGTGGTGAAGTTTGCCCAGAAGATTGGCTTTAAGGGGTTCCCCGCCCTCAAGCTGGCGATCAGCGAAGCGCTGGTGAGCAACCCCAACCCGCAGTCCATGCCGGTGCATAATCAGATCCGCGGCGATGACCCGATGCGGCTGGTTGGCGAAAAGCTGATCAAAGAGAACGTGGCGGCTATGCACGCGACGCTCGACGTGAATACGGAAGAGAAGCTGCTGGAGAGCGTAGCGATGCTGCGCGGCGCGCGGCGCATCATCCTGACCGGTATCGGGGCGTCCGGACTTGTGGCGCGTAACTTTGGCTGGAAGCTGACGAAAATTGGGCTTAACGCCATCGTCGAGCAGGATATGCACGCCCTGCTGGCGACCGTACAGGCGATGGATCCTGACGATCTGCTGCTGGCCATCTCTTACTCCGGCGAGCGCCGTGAAATCAATATGGCAACCGATGAAGCCCTGCGCGTCGGCGGTAAAATTCTGGCGATCACCGGTTTTACGCCGAATGCCCTCCAGCAGCGGGCAACGCGCTGTTTATATACCATTGCCGAGGAACAGGCCACGCGCAGCGCGGCTATCTCGTCCACCAGCGCGCAAATGATGCTGACGGACCTGCTGTTTATGGCACTGGTGCAGCAGGATCTGGAGCGCGCGCCCGAGCGCATTCGTCACAGCGAAGAACTGGTAAAGAAACTGGTTTGACGCGTATAATGCCCGCCCGGTTTGTGTTGTTTCTGAGAATTTCCTGATGGCGCTGTTAATTACTAAAAAATGCATTAATTGCGATATGTGCGAGCCCGAATGCCCGAACCAGGCGATTTCGATGGGCGACAGCATCTATGAGATTAACAGCGACCGCTGCACGGAATGCATCGGCCACTATGAAACGCCGACCTGCCAGAAAGTGTGCCCGATCCCGAATACCATCCTGAAGGATCCGGCCCACGTCGAGAGCGAAGAGCAGCTATGGGATAAGTTTGTCCTGATGCATCACGCGGACAAACTTTAACTTTCGATGATCACCGTCGCGCTGGCATAGTGACGTTCATCCGCGATCGTCACGTGCATATGATTCACCCCCAGCTTTTCCGCCAGCTTTTGCGCTTCTCCCCACAGACGCAGGCTCGGTTTGCCCAGCTCATCGTTAAACACTTCGAACTGATTAAACGCCAGGCCGTTACGAATGCCGGTCCCGAAGGCTTTGGCCGCCGCCTCTTTTACCGCAAAGCGCTTTGCCAGAAAACGCACCGGCTGCTGATGCGCTTCCCAGATGGCCCACTCGTTATCGCTCAGCACGCGTCTTGCGAGGCGATCGCCGCTACGGGCGATCACCGCTTCAATACGGGCTATTTCAACGATATCGGTGCCTAAGCCCAGAATAGCCATTACTGACGCGCTTCCTGCATCAGGCGTTTCATCTCAGAGACCGCCTCTTTCAGACCGCTCATCACCGCACGGCCAATGATGGCGTGGCCGATGTTCAGCTCGTGCATTTCCGGCAGGGCGGCAATGGCCTTCACGTTGTGGTAGGTCAGGCCGTGACCGGCGTTAACCTTCAGTCCCAGGCTTGAGGCGTACGTGGCCGCTTTGGCAATACGCTCCAGCTCTTTGGCCTGTTCGGCATCATTTTTGGCATCGGCATAGCAGCCGGTGTGAATTTCGATATACGGTGCGCCCACGTCGGCCGCCGCTTTAATCTGGGCGAAATCGGCGTCGATAAACAGAGAAACCAGGATACCGGCATCCGCCAGGCGCTTGCAGGCATCGCGCATTTTGTCGAGCTGACCGGCCACGTCCAGACCGCCTTCGGTGGTCACTTCCTGGCGTTTTTCCGGCACCAGGCAGCAGAAATGCGGCTGGGTCTCGCAGGCAATCGCCAGCATCTCTTCGGTGACCGCCATCTCCAGATTCATACGGGTGTCCAGCGTCTGGCGCAGAATGCGCACGTCGCGATCGGTGATATGGCGACGGTCTTCACGCAGGTGAACGGTAATGCCGTCAGCGCCAGCCTGTTCAGCGATAAACGCCGCCTGAACCGGATCGGGATACGCCGTGCCGCGCGCATTACGCAGCGTGGCGATGTGGTCGATGTTGACGCCTAACAGTAATTCAGCCATGACAATCCTCGGTATTTTGGTTCATTTCTCTTCCCCCTCTCCCTCCGGGAGAGGGCTGGGGTGAGGGGTAAAACGTTAACGTTTCGGCACAAATTGCCTGAATAATTCGCGGCTCTTTAAGGGCTTGCCGCCAAGATACGGCTTGAGGGCAATCCGGGTAAAGCGTTTTGCTGCGCGCAGGGTGTCCAGATCGGGAAACTCGCGCTCATACAGCGCCCGGAGCTGGCGCCCGGTAAATGTGCTGTTGTCTATCACGATACTGGCAATGAAGCCTTTTTCTTCGCGGTAGCGGTAGGTCATGGTGTCTTCTATCTCATCACCGCTGCCCGCGCAGTGCAGAAAATCTACGCCGTATCCGAGGTGGCCCAGCAGCGCCAGTTCAAAACGACGCAATGCGGGTTCGGGCGTGCCGGTTGCGCCAGCCAGCGACTGGATACAGTGCAGATAATCGAAGAAAAGTTCAGAGAAGCGGGTCTCATGTTCAAGAACGCGTGAGATGAGTTCGTTGACATACAGACCGCTGTAGAGTGTGATGCCGGAAAGAGGAAGCGCCAGGGAGACGGCTTCGGCACTGCGCAGGGTTTTCACTTCCCCTCGCCCACCGAAGCGTACCAGCAGCGGCGTGAAAGGCTGTAGGGCACCTTTCAGGTTAGAACGTTTGGAACGTGCGCCTTTCGCAACAAGGCGCACGCGGCCCGACTCTTCCGTGAAGACGTCCAGCATGAGGCTGGTTTCGCTCCAGGGACGACTATGCAGGACAAAGGCGCGCTGCCATCCATCCATATGCTCGTCGTCTTAAGTTACTGGTCTTCGCCGTAACCGAGGCTGCGCAGAGCACGCTCATCATCGGCCCAGCCAGATTTCACTTTCACCCACAGTTCGAGGTGAACCGGCGCTTCGAACATCTCCATCATGTCCTTACGGGCTTCAATACCGATGGTTTTGATCTTGGCCCCTTTGTTGCCGATAACCATCTTCTTCTGCCCTTCGCGCTCAACGAGGATCAGGCCGTTGATATCGTAGCCACCGCGCTCGTTGGTCTGGAAACGCTCGATCTCCACCGTTACGGAGTAAGGCAGTTCAGCACCCAGGAAACGCATCAGCTTTTCACGGATGATTTCAGACGCCATAAAGCGCTGAGAGCGATCGGTGATGTAGTCTTCCGGGAAGTGATGAATCGCTTCCGGGAGATGCTTCCGCACGATGCCCGCGATGGTATCCACGTTCAGGCCGGTCTCAGCAGACAGCGGAACGATATCAAGGAAGTTCATCTGGCTACCGAGCCACTGCAGATGCGGCAGCAGGTCGGCCTTTTCCTGCACGTTATCCACTTTGTTGACCGCCAGGATGACCGGCGTTTTGCCGTCACGCAGCTTGTTCAGCACCATCTCGTCGTCCGGCGTCCAGCGGGTGCCTTCCACAACGAAAATCACCAGCTCTACGTCGCCGATCGAGCTGCTCGCCGCCTTGTTCATCAGGCGGTTGATGGCGCGCTTCTCTTCCATGTGCAGGCCGGGGGTATCGACGTAGATCGCCTGATACGCGCCTTCAGTATGGATGCCGACGATGCGGTGACGCGTGGTCTGCGCCTTACGCGAGGTGATTGAAATCTTCTGCCCAAGCAGATTATTCAGCAGGGTGGATTTGCCAACGTTCGGACGTCCGACGATGGCAATAAATCCGCAATAGGTTTTATCTTCGCTCATTCCAGCTCCAGCATTTTTAACGCCTGTTCGGCGGCAGCCTGTTCAGCCTTACGACGGCTTGAACCTGTGCCCACCACCGGTTCACTCAGGCCACTGACCTGGCAATGGATGGTAAATTCCTGATCGTGCGCTTCGCCACGCACCTGCACCACCAGATAAGACGGCAGCGGCAGATGACGACCCTGCAGATATTCCTGCAGACGCGTTTTCGGATCTTTTTGTTTATCGCCCGGACTGATTTCGTCCAGACGGGTCTGATACCAGTTCAGGATCAGCTTTTCTACGGTCTGGATATCGCTGTCCAGGAACACACCACCAATTAATGCTTCGACCGTATCGGCAAGAATAGATTCACGACGGAAGCCGCCGCTTTTCAGTTCACCCGGTCCAAGACGCAGACATTCGCCCAGCTCAAATTCGCGAGCGATTTCCGCAAGGGTATTACCCCGAACCAGCGTGGCACGCATGCGGCTCATATCACCCTCGTCCACACGCGGGAAACGATGATAAAGCGCATTCGCAATCACGAAACTTAAAATAGAGTCGCCTAAAAACTCGAGACGCTCATTATGTTTGCTGCTGGCACTGCGGTGGGTTAATGCCTGTTGCAACAACTCCTGATGATGAAAAGTGTAGCCCAGCTTCCGTTGAAGCCGATTAATTACGATGGGGTTCATGCGATACCAATAAATGAATGCGTCAAAAATGCAGCACACGAAACCGACCTGAGAAAACCAACGCGGTTTCGTGTGCCGTGGCACCCTTGCAGGGCCAACCTTAAACTTCGGGGGAATATTCTATACACAACGACAGGGGATGTCGTTAGTTCGAAGAGATTTATCGTGGAAATAATTCACGTAGCCGCTAATTAACGCGGCTACGCGTTCATTTATTGAGAATTAATGGATTCCGCCGATACGATTCAGGCGTACACCGGTCGGCCATTCGCCTTCCTGCTTCTCAAAACTCATCCAGATGGCGGTGGCTTTGCCGACCAGATTCGCTTCCGGCACAAAGCCCCAGTAACGGCTGTCCGCAGAGTTATCGCGGTTGTCACCCATCATGAAGTAATGTCCTGGCGGTACAATCCAGCTCGCGAGCTGCTGGCCCGGCTGGCGATAGTACATACCCAGCTGATCCTGCGCGATTGGCACGGTGAGGATTCGGTGCGTCACATCACCCAGCGTCTCTTTGCGCTCAACCAGACGGATGCCGTCCTCTTTGGTTTCACCTTTCGGTACCTGGAAGAATCCGCTGGTCGCTTCGCCGCCGTTACGACGGGCAAAGGTCTGCACAAAGTCACTTGGCTCAACGTTTGAGTAAGTGATTGGCAGCGCGTTTTCACAGGCGGTACCGGAGCTGCAGCCAGGCTGAACGGTAACTTCTTTCGCAACCGGATCGTAAGTGACTTTATCACCCGGCAGACCTACCGCACGCTTGATGTAGTCCAGGCGCGGATCTTCCGGATATTTAAACACCACGATGTCGCCACGTTTCGGATGACCGGTTTCGATCAGCGTTTTCTGGTAGATAGGATCTTTAATGCCGTAGGCAAACTTCTCTACCAGAATAAAATCACCAATCAGCAGCGTTGGCATCATTGAACCTGATGGGATTTGGAACGGCTCGTAAATAAACGAACGTACCACCAGCACAATCGCCAGCACCGGAAATACCGAAGCGCCCGTTTCCAGCCAGCCCGGTTTCGGGCCGACTTTCTTCAGGGTTTTCGCATCAATCCCATCTCCAGTGGCTGCCTGAGCGGCAGCCTGACGTTCACGACGTTTTGGGGCGAAGATAAACTTATCCAGACACCACAGCAGACCTGTTACCAGGGTAGCAATGACCAGGATCAGGGCAAACATGTTCGCCATGCCAACTCCTTAGGGTTATTTGCCGTCTTTACCAACATGAAGGATGGCAAGGAATGCTTCCTGCGGCAGCTCGACGTTACCGACCTGCTTCATACGCTTCTTACCTTCTTTCTGCTTCTGCAGCAGCTTTTTCTTACGGCTGACGTCACCGCCATAGCACTTCGCCAGAACGTTTTTACGCAGCTGTTTCACGGTTGAACGCGCGATAATGTGGTTGCCAATCGCCGCCTGAATCGCGATATCGAACTGCTGACGCGGGATCAGATCTTTCATCTTCTCAACCAGCTCGCGACCGCGGTACGGCGCATTGTCGTTGTGGGTGATCAGCGCCAGCGCATCCACGCGCTCGCCGTTGATCAGCACGTCCACACGCACCATGTTGGAGGCCTGGAAGCGTTTGAAGTTGTAATCCAGTGACGCATAGCCACGGGAGGTCGACTTCAGACGGTCGAAGAAGTCGAGTACCACTTCCGCCATCGGGATCTCATAGGTCAGCGCCACCTGGTTACCGTGGTAAACCATGTTGGTCTGCACGCCACGCTTCTCAATACACAGCGTAATGACGTTCCCCAGGAATTCCTGCGGCAGCAGCATGTGACACTCTGCAATAGGCTCACGCAGCTCCTGAATGTTGTTCAGCGGCGGCAGCTTGGACGGGCTATCGACGTAGATCACTTCTTTCGAGGTGGTTTCAACTTCATAGACTACCGTCGGCGCCGTGGTGATCAGATCCAGATCGTATTCACGCTCCAGACGTTCCTGAATGATCTCCATGTGCAGCAGACCGAGGAAGCCACAGCGGAAGCCGAAGCCCAGCGCCGTTGAGCTTTCTGGCTCGTAGAACAGGGAAGCATCGTTCAGGCTCAGTTTACCGAGCGCGTCACGGAAGTTTTCGTAGTCGTCAGAGCTGACCGGGAACAGACCCGCGTAAACCTGCGGTTTCACCTTTTTAAAGCCTGGCAGCGCTTTATCTGCCGGGTTACGTGCACCGGTCAGGGTATCGCCCACCGGCGCGCCGAGGATGTCTTTAATGGCGCAGACCAGCCAGCCTACCTCGCCGCATCTCAGCTCGGTACGGTCAACCTGTTTTGGCGTGAAGATGCCCAGACGGTCTGCGTTGTAGACCTGTCCGGTACTCATTACCTTGATTTTGTCGCCTTTACGCATGGTGCCGTTTTTAATACGCACCAGAGAGACAACGCCCAGATAGTTATCGAACCAGGAGTCGATAATCAGCGCCTGCAGCGGACCATCCGGATCGCCTTCCGGGGCCGGAATGTCACGTACCAGGCGTTCCAGCACGTCGGTCACGCCCACACCGGTTTTCGCGGAGCAGCGCACGGCATCGGTCGCGTCAATGCCGACGATATCTTCAATCTCTTCCGCTACGCGTTCAGGATCGGCGGCTGGCAGGTCGATCTTGTTCAGAACCGGCACA
Organism: Enterobacter sp. R-1.6.2; assembly: GCF_035064085.1. NCBI lineage: Bacteria > Pseudomonadati > Pseudomonadota > Gammaproteobacteria > Enterobacterales > Enterobacteriaceae > Enterobacter > Enterobacter sp. R-1.6.2. The sequence continues at coordinate 17,583 of NZ_JASEYI010000003.1, read as the reverse complement.
ACTTCGAGATCCATTTCCATCGCGGTGTAGCAGTTTGCCAGGGTCTGGGCTTCAACGCCCTGCCCGGCATCCACCACCAGCAGCGCGCCTTCACAGGCCGCGAGCGAGCGTGAAACCTCATAGGAGAAGTCAACGTGGCCTGGGGTGTCGATAAAGTTCAGTTGATAGGTTTCACCATCAGCCGCTTTGTAATCAAGCGTAACGCTCTGCGCTTTAATGGTGATACCACGTTCGCGTTCCAGGTCCATGGAGTCCAGAACCTGGGCTTCCATTTCACGATCAGACAGGCCACCGCAAATCTGGATAATACGGTCAGACAGCGTCGACTTACCGTGGTCAATGTGAGCAATGATCGAAAAGTTACGTATGTTCTTCATATAGTTAAATAATTATGCCTTACGAATTCCTGGAGGCCGCTGTTCTTAGCCTGACGTTTTTCAGTGCGAAAACGCAGCATTCTACACTACATCCTCGCTACCTGGAAATGCACTTAGAAGCAGGTATAGCGTGAAGAAAGGCCGTTTTCTGTTTTAGGGTGTAAAAAATGATAAAGCCCGATGGATCACCGGGCCTCAGAAGAGAGCGTTTCAACACGAAGCTGGTCTGGCGCCAGCCCAACACTGAGAATGACAGGCTGCCACTCCTCGCGTGCGGCGAGCGTCGGAGAGAGGCCTTTGGCAAGCCAGAATCCCCCCACGCCACCCAATGCGGCACCGCACATAGCGGCCACATCGGTACCAAACAGCATCTGAAACAGGCCGCCCATGATAAACAGGCCGACCAGCGGAGAGAGATACACCAGCATAGCGGAGCTGAGCAGGCTGCCTTCCGCGATGCCCAGTTCCACCTTCTGTCCCGCCATCAGCGGCTGTTCGCTTGGCACAGAAATCGTGTGCGATGTTTGTGGCCCAAGCTTATTCAACACGCGGCTGCCGCAGCCGGCGCGGGATGCGCAGCTATTACATGAGGCTTTAACATCGCAGCTCACCAGCGCAATGCCGTTTTGCCAGGAGACAACCGTCGCCCACTCTTTGATCATTGTGCAGCCCTGAATTTAATGCTGTCGGAGATGCGCTTCGCCGTCTGCGGAGGGAGTTCTCCCACAATGGTGATCTCTGCGTTATCGCGTACCGTTGTACTCACCGTACGGCGCCCGGTACGCAGCATTTGTTCAGCGCTGTTTGCCGTTGCGCGATTAATATTCACCGAGAAGCTGAACAAACCATCCGAATAGAGGCGCGATTCTACCGGCGTTTCAATCGTTGGCAGCTGACGACGGCTGCTGGACACTTCGCTAAACCCTTGCGGGATCCAGGCAGGTACCCAGTTGAAATTAACGGAATCCCCGGCAGGAACAGAAAGCAGCGGCGGCAGGCTGGCCTTAGCCAGATTCTGCATGCTGTTGCCAACCTGATTGTTCACGCTGAAGGAGATAACCCGGAACTGTTCCAGCGTTTCACCGTCACGGTCGAGCAGGTCAACACGCATGGGGAGTTTGGTTTCGGCATCAATCCAGACGATATAGCTGTAGCGCGTTCCGTCCCGGGCAACAACGCGAATTACCTCGCACAGTCTGTCCGCGATGCGGGTACGCCCTACTGAAATAAAATCGTAGTAAGGGGCAAGCCGTTTGAAGTCGGTGTAAATGAGTGACGGCAGGGAATCAACGATATAGTCGCCATTCAGCGTGAAAGGCTCCAGGCCTGGCTCGAAATAGCTGATTTCATTACCACGTTGGACCACTTCCCGACGCGGGCCATCCATCTGTAAAAGCTGGGCGAGCGGCTGCTTATCAAGACGGGCATGACGATAGCGTAACGACTCGACGCCCTGCTTATTGATGCTGATAAATGCCAACTCATAATTGAGTGACTGGCTGGCCAGATTCATTTGCTGCAACAACGCCCCGGATGAAACATCAGCCGAGGCGTTGGCAGAGAAGAACAGGCTACCCGCCATCAGAGACATGGCGAACCAAAGTTGCTTCATTACTGCGATTGCGTTCCTAAAGTTTGGTTTCCGGGCACCTGCACAGCAGCTTGCTGTGTCTGCGCCTGCTCAAACTGAAGCTGTTCAGAGTGCAGACGACGCTGCAACTCGTAATCCTGCAACATCGCATTAATGCGACGGCGCTGCTCCTGAACCTGCTGTTGCTGACCGCCGCTGGCGGATGCATCAGCCGGTACGCCCAGGCTTACCGGGCTGGCTTTGCCCATCATCGGCAGTGTGTTAAACACTGGCGCTTCTGGCTGCTGATTAGTTTCAGACTGAGTATTATAGTGCTGGACGCCAACAATAACTGCAAGCGATACGCATGCAGCCACACCCATTTGGGTAAGCTGGCTGGCCCACGGACGCACCTTTTGCCAGAACGGCATTTTCTGCCACTGGTGAGGCGCGGGTTGAGCTTCAGGAATCAGCGGAGTGGTCTGATGAACAGGCTCATTCTCAATCGCCGCCATGACGCGGGCTGAGATATCGAAATGGAGAACCTCGCCGGTGTCACCGCGAAGGGTGTCACGGATGAGATGGTAACTCTCCCAGGTCTCTTGCATTTCGGGTGAATGAGACAACTCGTTGAGCAGCTCACTATCCACCGTTTCACCATCCATTAAAGCGGAAAGTTTTTCTTTCTGCATGCCTAATACCTTTTCCAGTATCCCGCTATCGTCAACGCCTGATAAGCGGTTGAACTTTATTATCAATAGCTTCTCGCGCACGGAAAATTCGTGAACGTACCGTGCCGACCGGACAATCCATGATAGCGGCTATCTCTTCATAGCTCAGACCATCCAGCTCCCGTAACGTAATTGCCATACGTAAATCTTCCGGGAGCGACTCGATCGTGCGAAAAACGATTTGTCTCAGTTCTTCTGACAACATTAAGTTCTCAGGGTTCGAAATTTCTTTCAATGCGCCGCCGCTTTCGAAGTTTTCGGCGTCGATTGCGTCCACATCACTTGAAGGCGGACGACGGCCCTGAGCGACCAGATAATTCTTTGCCGTATTGACCGCAATACGGTACAGCCAGGTATAAAAAGCACTATCTCCCCGGAAAGAATCCAGCGCGCGATAGGCCTTAATAAAAGACTCTTGCACCACATCAGGCACATCGCCTGACGGTACATAGCGGGAAACCAGGCTCGCCACCTTATGCTGGTAGCGGACCACCAGTAGGTTAAAGGCTTTCTGATCTCCCTTCTGGACCCGTTCAACCAGGACCTGGTCCGTTAACTGCTCGCTCATCCGAGGTAATGTCTCCCCAAACCTAAATTCCACGCGTTATCGAAACGCCACTCTAAAAATACCGCACTTTGAGCAAGCACCATTTAGAGTGTCTGATCTTCAATAAGTTCCGTAACGCCTTTGTTTTTGTTCATCGCGCCGCAGACCGTTTATTTTCTCTCATTATAAGTCTGTTCACGATACGCACCACTTTATGACAAGAAACATCTTTTTCCCGCCAGAAGAGTAACGCAACACAGGCTTTATTTCACCACAAAATCTGACGCTAACGATCTGCTTCGCAAAATAATTTCACTCATTTACCCTCCGTTTACCTCCGCTTACGCGTTTAGCCATTGCGACAGCTCCTAAAAAAATACGTGCGATATATCGCATTCAGGTGCTATTCTGACCCAACACTGTTTAGTAAATTAAACAATAATCATGAACACAACACCTGAACTCCATTGTGATGTACTGATCATCGGCAGCGGCGCTGCCGGTCTCTCTCTGGCGCTGCGCCTGGCCGAGCATCAAAACGTTATCGTTTTGAGTAAAGGACCGATAAGTGAAGGTTCCACGTTTTATGCCCAGGGCGGCATTGCCGCCGTGTTTGATGAGACAGACAGCATTGCATCCCACGTCGAGGATACGCTCATTGCCGGAGCAGGGATCGTGGATGCACACGCCGCAGAGTTTGTCGCCAGCAATGCCCGTCACTGCGTTCAGTGGCTCATCGACCAGGGCGTCTTATTCGATACTCAGGTTCAACCCAACGGTGAAGAGAGCTACCACCTGACTCGCGAAGGCGGCCATAGTCACCGGCGCATCCTGCACGCAGCGGATGCCACCGGAAAAGAAGTGGAAACCACGCTGGTCAGTAAAGCGCTGAACCATCCTAATATTCGGGTTCTCGAGCGAAGCAATGCCGTTGACCTGATTATCTCTGACAAGATTGGCCTGCCCGGCACGCGTCGCGTGGTGGGCGCCTGGGTCTGGAATCGTAATAAAGAGAAGGTGGAAACCTGCCGGGCGAAGGCTGTGGTACTGGCGACGGGCGGTGCCTCCAAGGTGTATCAATACACCACGAACCCGGACATAGCCTCCGGAGACGGTATCGCTATGGCCTGGCGCGCTGGCTGCCGGGTGGCGAACCTCGAGTTTAATCAGTTTCACCCCACCGCCCTGTTCCACCCTCAGGCACGCAACTTTCTGCTGACGGAAGCCCTGCGCGGTGAAGGCGCTTATCTGAAACGCCCTGATGGCTCCCGCTTTATGCCCGACTTTGACGCCCGGGGTGAACTGGCCCCGCGTGACATCGTTGCTCGCGCCATCGATCATGAAATGAAGCGCCTTGGCGTAGACTGCATGTATCTCGATATCAGCCATAAGCCAGCAGAGTTCATTCGCCAGCATTTCCCGATGATTTATGAAAAGCTGCTCAATCTTGGCATTGATTTAACGCGCGACCCGGTGCCCATCGTGCCAGCGGCCCACTATACCTGCGGTGGCGTAATGGTTGACGATCATGGACGTACTGACGTAGACGGTCTGTATGCTATCGGTGAGGTCAGCTATACCGGACTTCACGGCGCGAACCGTATGGCCTCTAACTCGCTGCTTGAGTGTCTGGTGTACGGCTGGTCGGCGGCGGAAGATATCACGAAGCGCATGCCTTACGCCCGCGAGACAGAGCACCTGCCAGCCTGGGATGAAAGCCGCGTGGATAATCCGGACGAGCTGGTCGTGATCCAGCACAACTGGCATGAGCTACGGCTGTTTATGTGGGACTACGTGGGGATTGTGCGCACCACGAAACGCCTGGAACGCGCCTTGCGCCGCATCACCATGCTGCAGCAGGAAATTGATGAGTATTATGCTAATTTCCGCGTATCCAATAATCTGCTGGAGCTGCGCAATCTGGTGCAGGTTGCCGAGCTGATTGTTCGCTGCGCGATGATGCGTAAAGAGAGCCGCGGGCTACACTATACCCTGGACTACCCGGATCAGCTTGCTGAGTCCGGCCCGTCGATACTCGCCCCGCAGGTTTACATAAACAGATAAAACGCCTGGGTCAGGGCAGTGTAATCTTCGGAATAACGCTGGTCTGGCCCACGGATCACCATTCGGTCATTAAAGCATTCCCCCTCTTTTGGCGAGAGCGCCAGCAGTACGCGGTGCGGCAGTCGACCTTCCGTATCCGAAATATCGGTACGCAGACGTAACGTCCAGCCGATCTCCTGCGCGATACCGATGAACGTGTTGCCGGTACTCTCTGGCAGGACCACACAGAAAAAACCCTCTTCGGAGATGAGTTCTGCCGCGCTGGTGAGCAGCGCTTTATGATCGAGGGAGCCGGTATAACGCGCCTGTTCACGCTCGGGTGTCCCGCACTCAACGCCGGGCTCGTAGTAGGGAGGGTTGCTGACGATCAGATCGTAACGCGCGGTTTGTTCAGGCGCCCAGGCGAGCACATCTGCGCATTCCACTTTCATTCGGACTGCCCAGGGGGATTCGGCCATATTGTCACTCGCCTGCTCTGCGGCCTGCGCGTCCAGTTCGACGGCATCAATGATGACATGTTCTTCCGTACGCTGCGCCAGCATCAGCGCCACCAGCCCGCTGCCGGTACCGATATCAAGAATACGCTTAACACCTGCGACAGGCGCCCACGCTCCCAGTAAAATACCGTCTGTACCAACCTTCATGGCACAGCGATCGTGAGCGACAAAAAATTGTTTAAACGTAAAACCATCGCGGCGCAGCTGCGCTTTGAGTTGAGACATGTCAGGGCAACCTTCTAAGTGAAACTGGAGTAGCATAGGGGAAAGCGAAGTGGCCGAAAAGCGATATCCATACAAACAGATGAAGATTACAGCCGTAACGTCTATAATCAGCGCCCCACACAGAGGTAGAACATGACTGTAACGACTTTTTCCGAACTTGAACTCGATGAAAGCCTGCTCAATGCACTTGAGAGCAAAGGCTTTACACGCCCGACCGCCATTCAGGCAGCGGCCATTCCGCCTGCGCTTGAGGGCCGCGATGTGCTCGGTTCTGCGCCAACCGGCACGGGGAAGACAGCAGCCTATTTGCTGCCTGTGTTGCAGCATCTGCTCGACTTTCCGCGTAAAAAATCTGGCCCGCCGCGTATTTTGATCCTGACGCCTACGCGCGAACTGGCAATGCAGGTTGCCGATCACGCGCGTGAACTCGCGGCAAATACTCATCTGGATATCGCCACCATCACCGGCGGCGTTGCGTACATGAACCACGCCGAAGTGTTCAGCGAAAACCAGGACATCGTCGTTGCGACGACGGGCCGCCTGCTGCAGTACATTAAAGAAGAGAATTTCGACTGCCGTGCGGTTGAAACGCTGATCCTCGACGAAGCCGACCGCATGCTGGACATGGGCTTCGCACAGGATATCGAGCACATTGCAGGGGAAACGCGCTGGCGTAACCAGACGATGCTGTTCTCTGCCACCCTCGAAGGGGAAGCGATCAAAGACTTCGCAGAGCGTCTGCTGGAAGATCCGGTGGAAGTCTCGGCGACGCCGTCCACCCGTGAGCGTAAGAAGATCCACCAGTGGTACTACCGCGCGGATAACCTTGAGCACAAGGTCGAATTGCTGAAACACCTGCTGAAGCAGGAAGATGCTCTGCGCACAATCGTGTTTGTGCGTAAGCGCGAGCGCGTGCACGAGCTGGCTGAGATGCTGCGTAACGCCGGGATCAACAACTGCTATCTTGAAGGCGAGATGGCGCAGATCAAGCGTACCGAAGGCATTAAGCGCCTGACCGATGGCCGCGTTAACGTGCTGGTTGCGACTGACGTTGCCGCACGCGGGATCGACATCCCGGACGTCAGCCACGTCATTAACTTCGATATGCCGCGCAGCGGAGATACCTACCTGCACCGTATTGGTCGTACCGGCCGCGCGGGCCGCAAAGGGATTGCGATTTCACTGGTCGAAGCGCATGACTACCTGCTGCTGCAGAAAATTGGCCGCTATGTTGATGAGCCGCTGAAAGCGCGCGTTATTGACGAACTCCGCCCGACCACGCGTGCGCCGAGTGAAAAGATGACGGGTAAACCGTCCAAGAAAGCGCTCGCAAAACGTGCTGAGAGAAAAGAGAAAGAAAAAGAGAAACCGCGCGTGAAGCAGCGCCACCGCGATACCAAAAACATTGGTAAGCGCCGTAAGCCAAGCTCTGCCGCACCAGAGACGAAAACTGAAGAGTAAAAAAAGCCGGGGAAATCCCCGGCTTTTTTATTCCCCCCTGCTGAAGCCGTTACAGGCTTTCAGTAAAGGTACGTGCGATAACGTCGCGCTGCTGTTCTGGAGTCAGTGAGTTAAAGCGAACCGCATAGCCAGACACGCGGATGGTCAGCTGTGGGTATTTTTCTGGATGCTCAACGGCATCCATCAGCGTTTCGCGGCGCAGCACGTTTACGTTCAGGTGCTGACCACCTTCCACGCGCACTTCCGGCTGCACTTCCATAGGAACTTCACGGTATTCGATTTCGCCCAGTTTGTTTACCGGTACGATTTCATCTTCAGCAAAACCCGCTTTCGCAACGACGCAGCGCGCTTCGTTCTTCTCGCTGTCCAGCAGCCAGAAAGAATTGAGCAGATCGTCATTTGCAGCTTTAGTAATCTGGATACCTGTAATCATGTGTTGCCTCCCTTAGGCTACATTAACTCGTGTCGGCCTCTCGCGGCCAATTGGTAAAACCATTGTTTCTTGTGTGTATATATAACATTCACACCTCGGTGATTTATTGATTTAAATCAACAAAAACACCAACCACATAAAGAGTGTGGTTTGAATTTATTGTTTTAGATCAATTTCACAACCTTACCAATTCAACTTACCCTATATGTTTTCAAAATAAATTTAGCCACTTAGCACGTATTTCAGCGCGTAATTTTGCTCACCGGGGTGAAACAGGTAAGCTAGTCAGAGATTGAGATTCGCAGGAGAGCGAGATGACGACACCTTTAACCTGGCATGACGTGCTGGCAGAAGAAAAGCAGCAGCCTTATTTTATCAATACGCTCAGCACCGTTGCCGCTGAGCGTCAGTCCGGACAGACGATTTACCCGCCGCAGAAAGACGTGTTTAACGCCTTTCGCTACACCGAACTGAGCGATGTGAAAGTGGTCATTCTGGGCCAGGATCCCTATCACGGCCCCGGGCAGGCGCATGGGCTGGCGTTTTCCGTTCGTCCGGGCGTGGCTACCCCCCCTTCTCTGCTCAACATGTATAAAGAGCTTGAAGCAACCGTGCCCGGTTTTACCCGGCCAAACCACGGTTACCTGGAAAGCTGGGCGCGCCAGGGCGTGCTGTTGCTGAATACGGTGCTTACCGTACGGGCGGGTCAGGCGCACTCGCACGCCAGTCTGGGCTGGGAGACGTTTACCGATAAAGTCATCAGCCTTATCAACGAGCATCGTGAAGGGGTGGTGTTTTTACTCTGGGGTTCTCACGCGCAGAAGAAAGGGGCGATTATTGACCGTCAGCGTCATCACGTGCTGAAAGCACCGCACCCGTCACCGCTGTCTGCGCATCGCGGTTTCTTTGGCAGTAATCATTTTGTTCTGGCGAATGAATGGCTGGAAAAACGTGGCAAAAAGCCGATTGACTGGATGCCTGTATTACCGGCAGAGAGCGAGTAGTTTGAGTTTGTATGCCCGGCTCACCGGGCATACAAAAAGCATAATGGCTTATGCCTTGTTCTGACGCCACCATTCGGCCAGCAGTACGCCGGTCGCAACGGATACGTTCAGACTTTCCACATTGCCTGTTCCGTCGATAGAGACGCTCAGATCCGCACTGGAGAGCGCCGCGTCAGACAGACCATCACGTTCCTGACCTAATACCAGCACCATTTTGCGCGGCAGCGTCGCTTTAAACAGCGGCGTACCGGCATGGCTTGAGGTGGTCACGATGGAATAACCCGCTTTACGGAACTGCTCGAGTGCGTCCAGAACGCTGTCGCCGGTGATCGGCTGTACGTGCTCGGCTCCGCCTTCCGCAGTACGGATCGCGGCACCGGATTCCAGCAGCGCGGCATCCTGCAACAGCACGCCTTTCACGCCAAAGTGCGCGCAGCTACGCATCATTGCGCCCAGGTTGTGCGGGTTGCCCACATCTTCCAGGGCCAGCACGCAGTCATCGGCATCCGCCTGGCTGACCCACTGCTGCACGGTCGTGCCGTTACGCTTTTTGATCAGGAAGCAGACGCCGCCGTGGTGTTCAGTGCCGGACGCTTTGGTCAGCTCGGCATCATCAACCACGTGGTAGGCTTTACGGTTCGCGGCCATCCAGCGCAGCGCTTCTTTGAAGCGCGGGGTCACGCTCTGGATAAACCAGGCGCGGACGATACACTCAGGACGGCTCAGGAACAGCGCCTGGCAGGCGTTCTCGCCATACACGCGGGTCTCTTCCGCACGCTGACGGCGCAGCACTTCCGGGTCGATAAAGCTTTTACCGCTGATACCGCCGTGATCGGCTTTTTCCGGCGTCTCATCGCCAGGGGCGCGAGAAACGGTGCGCCACGGTGAGGCGTTATCACGTGAGAAGTCATCACGCGGACGATCGTCGCGTGGACGGTCACTGCGTGGGCGGTCGGAGCGCGGACGGTCATCGCGTTTGCGATCGTCACGTTTGCGGTCATCACCGCGGTTATTTCTGTCATCGCGGGCGGGGCGACGGCCACCGTCTGCACGAGAAGACGCCGGACGCCCGCCACCTTTTCCGGTACGCGGATTTTGGGTGCGTTTATCAGAGTCATCATCACTGCGGACATACATCACTTTGACCTTGCCGCTTTTGTTTTTCATTTCGTCGTTCATGCTTTTCTCCACCAGCGCTGCGCGAAGCGCGCAGATTACCCGATGTGCCAGCGCATAGCCATAATTTCGTACAAAAGCCTGTGACTATTGTTCTCATTGAATAAAACGCATTGTTGTTTCAAACAGGCTCATTGATAATATGTAACATATTAGAAACATTATCGGCGTTGTGCCGCTGTCCCACGGCTCTATCAGAGGTTAGTTATGAATACCGTATGTGCCAACTGTCAGGCTCTTAATCGCATTCCGGACGATCGGATGGAAGATGGTGCGAAATGCGGACGTTGTGGCCATGAATTATTTGATGGCGATGTCATTAACGCGACGGGTGCTACGCTGGACAAACTCCTCAAGGACGATCTTCCTGTCGTGATCGATTTCTGGGCGCCATGGTGCGGCCCTTGCCGTAGCTTCGCGCCGATTTTCGAAGATGTGGCCGAAGAGCGCAGCGGAAAAATGCGGTTCGTTAAGGTCAATACCGAAGCCGAACCCGAACTGAGCGCACGTTTTCGTATTCGCAGCATCCCGACCATTATGATTTTCAAAAATGGCGAAGTGATCGATATGCTCAACGGTGCGGTTCCAAAAGCACCTTTTGAAAGCTGGTTAAACGAGTCGCTGTAACATTCACGGGGCACGTCTTGTGCCCCGCTCCCGCCTCTGCGAAAATAGCGTTTTTCCTGCATTTCGCCCATGACTGATAACGCCGTTCTTAAATTACGCGCCGAACGCCTTGCGCGCGCCACCCGACCGTTCCTCGCACGAGGCAACCGTATTCGCCGCTGTCAGCGCTGCCTGCTGCCGCTGAAGGTTTGTCTGTGCGAGACGCTGGCACCGAGTACGGCACAGAGCCGTTTTTGTCTGGTCATGTTCGATACCGAGCCGATGAAACCCAGCAATACGGGGCGTCTTATCGCCGATATTCTGCCGGATACCGCCGCGTTTCAGTGGTCCCGTACAGAGCCGCCTCAGGCCCTGCTCGATTTAGTAGCCAGCCCCGACTACCAGCCGATGGTCGTCTTCCCCGCGTCATATGCAGGTGTGGATCGCCAGGTGCTTTCAGCGCCGCCATCCGGTAAACCACCGCTGTTTATCATGCTGGACGGTACATGGACCGAAGCGCGAAAAATGTTTCGCAAAAGCCCGTATCTCGACGCGATGCCGGTGATTTCTGTCGATCTTTCCCGCGTCTCCGCCTACCGCCTGCGTGAAGCGCATGCTGACGGGCAATACTGCACCGCCGAAGTGGCGATTGCGCTTCTGGATTTAGCGGGAGATACCGCTGCGGCTGGTGCCCTGGGCAACCATTTCTCATGCTTCCGGGAGCGCTATCTGGCGGGAAAAACCGTTCATAAGGGCAGCGTCACAGCGCCCGAGCCAGAAAGCGTTTAAAATCATCAGGTCGCTTGCATTCACAGGAGGCCTGCATGAGCCAGCGAGGGTTAGAAGCGCTACTTCGTCCTAAATCCATTGCCGTTATCGGCGCATCAATGAAGCCGGATCGTGCTGGCTATCTGATGATGCGCAATCTGCTGGCCGGGGGATTTAATGGCCCCGTCATGCCCGTCACGCCGTCTTATAAGGCCGTTCAGGGGGTACTTGCATGGCCTGATGTACAAAGCCTGCCTTTCGTGCCGGATCTTGCCGTACTTTGTACAAACGCGAAGCGCAACCCGGAACTGCTGGAATCACTCGGCAAGAAAGGGTGTAAAACCTGCATTATTCTTTCGTCTCCGCCTGAACAGAAAGCCGAGCTTCTGGCCTGCGCCAGCCGCTATCAAATGCGCATTCTTGGGCCAAACAGTCTGGGCCTGCTTGCCCCCTGGCAGGGGCTGAATGCCAGTTTCTCCCCGGTTCCGATCCGCAAAGGCAAACTGGCGTTTATCTCGCAGTCGGCTGCGGTATCGAACACCATCCTCGACTGGGCGCAGCAGCGTGAAATGGGATTCTCCTACTTCATTGCCCTGGGAGACAGCCTGGATATCGACGTCGATGAGCTGCTGGATTTTCTGGCGCGTGACGGCAAAACCAGCGCGATCCTGCTTTATCTTGAGCACCTCAGCGACGCGCGTCGTTTTGTCTCGGCTGCGCGAAGCGCTTCGCGCAATAAGCCGATCCTGGTGATCAAAAGCGGACGCAGCCCTGCGGCACAGCGTCTGCTGCATTCTCATTCCGGCATGGATCCCGCCTGGGACGCCGCCATTCAGCGCGCGGGGTTGCTGCGGGTACAGGATACGCACGAGCTTTTTTCCGCCGTTGAGACGTTAAGCCATATGCGCCCGTTGCGCGGTGAGAAGCTAATGATTGTCAGTAACGGTGCGGCCCCTGCCGCGCTCGCGCTGGACGAGCTGTGGCGGCGCTTCGGCAAGCTGGCAACGCTGAGTGAAGAGACGCTGCAGCGCCTGAAAGAAGCGCTTCCGACCAGCGTGACGCCCGGCAATCCGCTTGATTTGCGCGATGACGCCAGCAGCGACCGCTACATCAGGGCGATCTCCATTTTGCTGGATAGCCAGGATTTCGATGCGCTGATGATTATCCATTCCCCCAGCGCGGTCGCGCCGGGCAGTGAAAGCGCGCGCGCGCTCATTGATGCCGTGCGCAACCATCCGCGAGGTAAATACGTTACCCTGCTCACCAACTGGTGCGGTGAGTTTTCCTCTCAGGAGGCGCGGCGCTTGTTCAGCGAGGCCGGGCTGCCAACCTACCGCACGCCGGAAGGCACCATCACCGCGTTTATGCATATGGTGGAATATCGCCGCAACCAGAAACAGCTGCGTGAGACGCCGGCTTTGCCGGGTAATCTGACGGCGAACACCGTCGACGTTCACCGGCTGTTGCAGCAGGCCATTGAAGAAGGCGCGACCTCGCTTGATACGCATGAGGTCCAGCCCATTCTGGGCAGCTACGGGATGCAAACCCTGCCGACCTGGATCGCCAGCGACAGCGCAGAGGCCGTGCATATAGCCGAACAGATTGGCTATCCGGTGGCCCTGAAGCTCCGCTCCCCGGATATTCCGCATAAGTCTGATGTTCAGGGGGTTATGTTATACCTGCGTACGGCGACTGAGGTGCAGCAGGCAGCTGATGCCATTTTTGATCGGGTCAAAATGGCCTGGCCGCAGGCAAGGATCCACGGATTGCTGGTGCAAAGCATGGCCAACCGCGCAGGTGCTCAGGAATTACGGGTAGTTGTTGAACACGATCCCGTCTTCGGCCCGCTCATCATGCTGGGAGAGGGTGGCGTTGAGTGGCGTCCGGAGGAGCAGGCCGTGGTGGCGTTACCGCCGCTGAACATGAACCTGGCGCGTTATCTGATCATCCAGGCGATTAAAAGTAAAAAGATCCGTGGCCGGAGTGCGCTGCGCCCGCTTGATATAGCCGGGTTAAGTCAGTTCCTGGTGCAGGTGTCTAACCTGATTGTGGATTGTGCCGAAATCCAGCGGCTGGACATTCATCCGCTACTCGCCTCGGGCAATGAGTTTACGGCCCTGGACGTGACCCTGGATATCGCGCCATTCGAAGGAGACAGAGAGAGCCGTCTGGCGATCCGCCCGTATCCCCTGCAGCTGGAGGAGTGGGTTGAGATGAAGAATGGAGAACGCGCCTTGTTCCGCCCTATTCTGCCGGAAGATGAGCCCCAGCTGCGGGCCTTTATCTCTCAGGTCACGAAAGAGGATCTTTATTATCGCTATTTTAGCGAAATCAACGAATTTACCCACGATGATTTAGCCAATATGACCCAGATCGACTACGATCGAGAAATGGCGTTTGTTGCCGTTCGTCGCTCCGATAAGGGGGATGAGATCCTCGGCGTCACGCGTGCGATTTCTGACCCGGATAACGTCGATGCGGAGTTTGCGGTGCTGGTGCGCTCCGATCTTAAAGGCCTGGGTCTGGGGAGACGGCTGCTGGAAAAACTCATCAGTTATACGCGAGATCACGGATTGTTACGCCTCAATGGCATTACTATGCCTAACAATCGCGGTATGGTGACCCTGGCGCGAAAACTTGGGTTTGACGTTGATATTCAACTGGACGAAGGTATTGTGGCCTTGTCCCTCAGTCTGACATCAACAGACAAACGCGAGTAAGCTACTGGAAATGTTACCCACTTTGGACGGGACTGGTGGTATCATTGTCCGCTTATGTTGTTTGCATGGTACAGACAACCCTTCAATGAACAGAGAAGAAACGCACTGTGATGTTGTCAAAATTTAAGCGTAATAAACATCAACAACACCTTGCTCAACTACCGAAGATTTCTCAGTCAGTTGATGATGTAGAGTTCTTTTACGCTCCCGCTCATTTTCGGGAGACGCTTCTGGAAAAGATTGCCAGCGCCACGCGACGCATTTGCATTGTAGCGCTCTATCTTGAACAGGATGAAGGCGGGCGCGCGATCCTGAACGCGCTCTATGAAGCCAAACGTCAGCGCCCGGAACTCGATGTTCGCGTGCTGGTCGACTGGCATCGCGCTCAGCGTGGCCGTATTGGCGCTGCCGCGTCAAACACCAATGCCGACTGGTATTGCCGCACTGCGCAGGAAAATCCTGGCGTTGATGTGCCTGTTTATGGCGTCCCGGTTAATACCCGTGAAGCGCTCGGCGTACTTCATTTCAAGGGCTTCATCATTGATGACAGCGTGCTTTACAGCGGCGCAAGTCTGAATGATGTTTACCTTCATCAGCTCGATAAATATCGCTACGACCGCTACCATCTGATCCGTAATCCGCAGATGGCCGATATCATGTTTAACTGGGTTGATAAAAATCTGGTCCATGGCCGCGGTGTTAATCGCCTTGACGATCCCGAACGTCCTAAAAGCCCGGAAATCAAAAACGATGTTCGCGCCTTCCGCCAGGAGCTGCGTGATGCGGTCTATCATTTCCAGGGCGATGCGAACAACGAAGAGTTATCCGTTACCCCGCTGGTAGGGCTTGGTAAATCAAGCCTGCTGAACAAAACGATATTCCATCTGATGCCGTGCGCGGAGCAGAAACTCACCATCTGTACGCCGTACTTCAACCTTCCTGCCGTGCTGGTGCGTAATATCATTCAGCTGCTGCGCGACGGTAAAAAAGTGGAAATCATCGTTGGTGATAAAACCGCAAACGACTTCTTCATTCCTGAAGATCAGCCGTTCAAAATCATCGGTGCGCTGCCTTATCTCTATGAGATCAACCTGCGCCGTTTCCTGAGCCGTTTACAGTATTACGTAAACACTGACCAGCTGGTTGTGCGTCTCTGGAAAGATGAGGACAACACTTACCATCTGAAAGGAATGTGGGTCGACGATGAGTGGATGCTGCTGACCGGTAATAACCTGAACCCACGCGCGTGGCGACTGGATCTGGAAAACGCTATCCTAATCCATGACCCGCAGCACGAGTTAGCCGCAAAACGTGAACGTGAGCTGGAGCTGATTCGCACGCATACCACTGTGGTTAATCATTACCGCGAACTGCAGAGCATTGCCGATTATCCGGTAAAAGTCCGCAAGCTTATCCGCCGCTTACGTCGTATCCGTATCGACCGACTTATCAGCCGTATTCTGTAATGTCCAGGCCCTGCCACCCGCAGGGCTTTTTTATGGAGCCGTTGATGCGTATTCCTCTGTTACTTAGCGTCCTCTTTCTGACTGGCTGTAGCCATATGGCCAACGATAACTGGTCCGGACAGGATAAAGCCCAGCATTTCCTCGCTTCCGCGATGTTGTCCGCAGCCGGCAATGAATATGCGCAGCATCAGGGATACAGCCGGGATCGTAGCGCGGCGATAGGGTTGATGTTCTCAGTCAGTCTTGGAGCATCAAAAGAACTGTGGGATAGCCGCCCCGCTGGGAGCGGCTGGAGCTGGAAAGATTTCGCCTGGGATGTCGCCGGCGCAACGACCGGCTATGCCGTGTGGCAGATGGCGCGCTATTAAAGTCGAATGCCTTTCCCTTTGCGATGCAACATCAGGGAAACAATAAAGGCCAGTGCGCCCATTATCGTTACGTACCAGAAGAATGTCGTTTCACTTCCCCATGATTTAAGCGACAACGCAACGTACTCCGCCGATCCGCCAAACAACGCATTAGCTACCGCATAAGAGAGCCCTACCCCTAAAGCACGTACCTGCGCCGGGAACATTTCAGCTTTCAGTATTCCGCTGATAGAGGTATAGAAACTGACAATCACCATCGCCAGCATCACCAGCGCAAACGCCGCATACGGCGAAGTCACATGCTGAAGGGCCGACAGAATAGGTACGGTACATAATGCCGACAGGCCGCCGAAAATCAGCATCGACGTACGTCGACCGATTTTATCCGAGAGCGCACCGATAATGGGTTGTATGAGCATAAAGACAAACAGCGCCACGGTCATGACTACGCTGGCGACGTTTGCGTGCATGCCGGTGGTGTTCACCAGGTACTTCTGCATGTAGGTGGTGAACGTGTAAAAACTGAGAGAGCCGCCCGCAGTAAAGCCCAGCACCATGAGGAAAGCTTTGCGGTTACGCCATAACCCTTTGAATGTTCCCGCCTCCTTCAGCGTTCTGACTTCCTTCTGAGAGGTTTCATCTAACTGACGGCGTAGCCAAAGTGCGACCACCGCCAGTACTGCGCCCATCGCGAAAGGAATTCGCCATCCCCAGGCGTGAAGTTGTTCATCCGTCAGAATTTGCTGCAGGATCACAACCACAAGAATGGCTAGCAGTTGACCACCAATCAGCGTGACGTACTGGAATGAGGCGTAAAAACCTTTACGGCCTTCCAGGGCAATCTCACTCATGTAGGTCGCACTGGTACCGTATTCACCCCCTACCGATAATCCCTGGAATAAGCGGGCCAGTAATAGTAGCGCCGGTGCCCAGGTGCCAATCGATTCATATCCCGGTAAGCAGGCGATCACCAGAGAACCAAAGCACATCATGCACACCGAGATCAGCATAGAAGCCTTACGGCCGCGACGATCCGCAATGCGGCCAAACAGCCAGCCCCCGATGGGCCGCATTAAAAACCCTGCGGCAAATACCCCCGCCGTTTGTAGCAGCTGCGTTGTGGTGTTGCCGGATGGGAAGAAAATATGTGCGAAGTAGAGTGAACAGAATGAGTAGACGTAAAAGTCGAACCATTCAACCAGATTCCCTGAAGAGGCGCTGACGATTGCCCATACCCTTCTTCGGGTATCACTGTTAGCCAGCGTCCCGTTTGATGTAATGCTTTCTGTCATTGTGATTATGCTCCTGCCATAAACAGCGGCGTATTGAGCCAGGAGACTCAATTACCTCGTAAATGAAATGTTATAATTTTGTTATAAATAACATTGCGACAAGGATCACACATTCCATTAGCAGGATAAGGGATTAAGAGAAAGGCCAGAAAGGGTAACCACAAAGCAAAAAACCCCGCACCTTGCGGTACGGGGTTCTTCTAATTGATGCCTGGCAGTTCCCTACTCTCACATGGGGAGACCCCACACTACCATCGGCGCTACGGCGTTTCACTTCT